>JAPPKQ010000453.1 GCA_028819945.1 bacterium
GAGTCGTTGCGTTGCTCGCCCGGGTCCGCGAGAACAGCGAAGTGGTGACCGTCCCGGCCGCTGCTCTGGCACAGGCCGTCCGTCGGCCTGAGCGGCAGGTGCGGCTGGCCCGGCTCGTCCGCGCGCCGCGGACGGACGTCGTCGCCCTCGACCGGGTGGACGCCACCAACGTCGGCCGGCTGCTGGCGGCGAGTGGTACCGCCGACATCGCTGACGCACACGTCGTCATCTGCGCCCGCCGGAGTGGCCAGCGGGTCGTGACGTCCGATCCTGGCGACCTCCGCCGGCTCGACCCCACGATCGAGGTCGTCACCGTCTGACACCTCTGTCCGCGCGGTCCCGCGGGATTTGCGGGGAAACGGTGGTCGCTAGTACGGGGTCTCGCCGGCGTCGATGTTGATGGCTTGGCCGCGGATGATGGCGGCGTCCGGCGAAAGGAGGAAGGCGACGACCCGGCCGACCTCGATCGGCGCGATCTTGCGGCCGAGCTGGGGAAGGGCCATGCCCGCCAGGATGTCGTCGGGGTCGCCGTCGTGATGTTCGGCGAGCCAGTCGGCCACGCTGGCCAGCATCGGGGTGTCCACTGCGCCGGGGCAGACGGCGTTGACGTTGATGCCGAGGGGCGCCCACTCGGTCGCCAGCGACCGCGTGAGGTTGATGACGGCCGCCTTGGAGGCGTTGTAGCCGGCCATGTTGGGGAAGCCGACCTTGCCGCAGTTGGAGGCCACGTTGACGATGGCTGCCTGGTCCGAAGCGGTGAGGTGCTCCAGCGCCGCCTGGCAAACCCGGAACATCCCGATCACGTTGATGTCGAGCTCACGAGCCCACGCCGCGCTGGTGGCGTGGCGGGCCTCGTTCATCTCGATCACGCCGGCGTTGTTGACCACGCCGTCGAGGCGGCCGAAGTGAGCCACAGTCGCCGCGATGGCCTCCTGGACACTGCCGTCCGAAGCCACGTCGCAGCCGACTCCGAGCGTGCGCTCACCTGCCGGGTCGACGCGACGAGCCGTCTCCGTGACGGTCTGCAGATCGAGGTCGGCCAGAGCCACCGAACTTCCCGCGTCCACGAGCGCCTCGGCGATCCCGGCGCCGATGCCCCCCGCAGCGCCGGTCACGATGTAGACGCGATCACGGAGATCCATCGGTTCACCAGGTGGTGTTCGTGAGGACGCCGCCGTCCACGAGCAGGTCGGTGCCGGTGATCCAGCGCGACAGGTCCGAGCAGAGGAACACGCAGGCGTCGCCCACGTCCTCGGGGGTGCCGAGGCGTTCCAGCGGGGCTGCGGCCAGGTAGCGATGGACGCCCTCGGGCCAGTCGTCCACCAGGCCCGGCCGGTCGATGAGCCCCGGCGAGACGGTGTTCACACGGATCCCGTCGGGGCCGTACATGAGCGCCGCCGCTCGGGCGTGCATGACCAGCGCCGCCTTGGAGGTGGCGTAGTGGCCGTGCATGACGGTGGGATGGCGGGCCTCGATGGAGGCGATGTGGACGATCGAGCCGCCGGCAGGGTCCGAATTCCTGCGCATAGCCGCCGCGGCCAACTGGGTCAGCCGGTGCGTGGCGGTGACGTTGATGTCCATCATGTCGGTGAACTGCTGATCGGTGAGGGTGTCGAAGCGGGCGATCGGCTGGGCGCCGGCGTTGTTCACGAGCCCGTCGAGGCGCCCGTGCAGTCCCAGCGTCTCCTCGATCACGCTGGGTGGGCCGTCGGGGGTCGTCAGATCGGCGCGCACGGTGGCGACCGGTGTGCCGTCGGGATAGCGCAGGTGATCGGTGGGGGAGTTGCGGGTGTGCGCCACGACGGTGGCTCCGGTCGCCACGAACCGGCGAACGATTCCGCTACCGATGCCGCTGCCGACGATCCCGCCGACACTCTCGTTGCCGCCGCCGCTGCCGGCGCCGGTCACCAGAATCACACGCCCGCTCAGGTCGATCATCGCGCCGGGGGAATCGGTGTAGGTCACGCTGGATGTCTACCTTGGAAGAGTGACGAATCATCGGCCCCGCATATCATCGCTGTGCGAGGCGTGATGCAGGATCTGGGTGAGGGATCCCTCGACTGGGTGGACGGCCGGCTCCGGATCGTCGATCAGACCCGGCTGCCTGAGACCTACGAGGTCCTTGAGATCCACCAGAGTGCAGATCTCGTGGACGCCATCCGGCGACTCGCTGTGCGGGGCGCGCCGGCCATCGGCGTAGCGGGCGGCTTCGGGGTCGTGCTGGCCGCTCGGGAGCACGGCGCTGGAACCGACGACTTCCGCGCCGCGGTGGAGTCGCTTCGCACGGCTCGCCCCACCGCCGTCAACCTCGCCCGCATGGTGGACCGAGTGGCGGCGCGTGCCGCGGAGGGCCCGAAGTCGCTGCTCTCGGAGGCTCTGGCCGTGCGGGACGAGGAGGTGGCCGCCTCGCTGTCGATGGGGCGTCTCGGGGCGGCGCTGGTCGACGAGTTGGTGTCACAGCCCGACGCCGTCACGGCGCTGACGATCTGCAACACCGGTGGGCTCGCCGCCGTCGAGCGGGGCACGGCGTTGGGCGTGATCCGCACCGTCCACGAGCAGGGACGCCTGGCGCTGGCGATCGCCACCGAGACCCGCCCGCTGCTGCAGGGCGCCCGGCTGACCGCCTGGGAGCTGGAGCGCATGGGTGCTCCGTTCCGCGTCGTGGTCGACGCAGCGGGTCCGGCGCTGCTGGCTCGGGGTATGGCAGACATTGTCCTCACCGGCGCCGACCGCATCGCTTCCAACGGCGACACGGCCAACAAGATCGGCACGTTCGCCCTGGCCGTGGCGGCCCGCTACGCGGCGGTCCCGTTCGTGGTCGTGGCGCCCGAGTCCAGCGTTGACATGGACACCTCGTCCGGTGAGGACATCAGCATCGAGGACCGCGGAGCCGACGAGGTCGTGAAGGTGCGCGGGACGCCGATCGCCCCCGAGGGCACCGGCGCCCTGAACCCCGCGTTCGATGTCACCCCCGCAGAACTCATCACCGCCATCGTCACCGACCGCCGAGTCGTCCGCCTCGACCGGGGCGAGAGCCTGCGGAGCGTGCCCCCGGACCCCTAGCCGCCGGCGAGGGGTGTGATTAAGTGCACCTCGGCGTCGGGCGGCACGGGTTCGTACATCGGGTCGGGAATGATGTCGCCGTCGATGGCGACAGCCGTGGCGGAGGTCTGATCGAGGTGCGCCCGGATGCCCGGGTACATCTCCTCCAGCTTGCGCATCAGTTCCCGCACCGTGGCGGCCTCGATCTCGATCTCTGCCACGCCGCCGGTCAGGCGGCGCTGGTTGGAACTGAAATGGACCTGGGCCATCAGGCTCCGTTGCCGGAGTTGATCGCGGCCAGCACCCGGGGCGGGGACATCGGCAGCTCGCGGATGCGTGCGTCGGTGGCATCGTGGATGGCGTTGGCGAGCGCCGGCAGTGGCGGCACGATGCCCACCTCGCCGACGCCGCGCACCCCGTACGGGTGGTTCGGGTTGGGCACCTCGACGATGATGGTCTCGATCATCGGCAGGTCCGACGCCACAGGGATGCGGTAGTCCAGGAACCCCGGATTCTCCATGACGCCGTCGGCGTCGTGGATGTACTCCTCGTTGAGGGCCCAACCGATGCCCTGCACCACGCCGCCCTGCATCTGGCCCTCCACGTAGTCGGGGTGGATGGCGGTGCCGGCGTCCTGGGCGGTCGTGTAGCGCTCCACGGTCACCCGGCCGGTCTCGTCGTCCACCGACACGTCGGTGACCTGCACGGAGAAGGCCGGTCCCGCGCCACGAGCGTTCAAGGAGGCGGTGGCGCCCAACGGCCCGCCGGTGCGCCCGGCCTCGGCGGTGATGTCGGCCAGCGCCAGCGGCTCGTGCTCGCCGCCGCTGTGGGTGGCCCGGCCGTCGGCCCACTCGACGTCCTCCACATCGCAGTCCCACATGCGGGCGGCGCGTCCCCGCAACTGACCCTTCAGGTCTCGGCAGGCCTCCACGACCGCCATACCGGTGGCGAAGGTGGCGCGGCTGCCCTCGGTGACGTCGGTGAAGCCCACCACCTCGGTGTCGCCCACCACCGGCTGGATGGCGTGCACGTCGATGCCCAACTCCTCGGCGGCCATCAGCGCCATGGACGCCCGGCTGCCGCCGATGTCGGGGCTGCCGGTGACGACGGTGGCGGTGCCGTTCTCGTTGAGGTTCACGGTGGCGCTCGACGCCTCGCCGATGTTGAACCAGAACCCGCTGGCCACGCCGCGGCCGTGGCCGGCAGCCGGCGCGCTGCGGTAGTGCTCGCTGTCGCGGATTGCCTCCAGGCACTCCCGCAGCCCGATCAGCGGCCACTTCGGGCCGTAGGGGGCCTGGTCGCCGGCGCTCGGGCAGTTCAGCAGCCGCAGATCGATGGGATCCATGTCCAGGCGCCGGGCGATCTCGTCCACCAGCGTGTCCGTGGCGAAGGCGGCCATCGGAGCCGACGGCGCCCGGTAGGCGGCGTTCACCGGCTTGTTCACGACCACCTCGAAGCCCTCGATGAGGAAGTTCTCCACGTTGTAGGGCGACACCACGCACATGCACCCGAGCATCGCCCAGACGCCCGGGAAGGCGCCGCTCTCGTAGGCCAGCCAGGCCTTGGCGGCGGTGATCCTCCCGTCGCCGGTGGCGCCGAGCTTGACGCGGATCACCGAGCCCGGGGTGGGGCCGGTCGCCCGGAAGACCTCGTCGCGGCTCATCACCATCTTCACCGGTCGCCCGGCCCGGGCCGAGAGCTCGACCGCCAGCGGCTCCAGGTAGATGGTGGTCTTGCCGCCGAAGCCGCCGCCGATCTCGGCGGGGATCACCTTGATGCGCGAGGTGTCCCAGCCCAGCATGGCGGCGGTCTGCGAGCGCACCCGGAAGTGCCCCTGCGAGGAGCACCAGATGACCGTCTTGCCGTCCTGGCCGGTGTCGGCCACGCAGGCGTGAGGCTCGATGTAGCCCTGATGGATGGGTTTGGTGAGGAACTCGCCTTCCACGACGACGTCGGCGGAGGCGAATCCCTGCTCGATGTCGCCGCGCTCGTAGCAGGTGCGGTTGGCGACGTTGGAGGGCTCGCTGGGCTCGGAGTCCAGGCCGGTCGTGAGAATGTCGTCGTGCAGCAGCGGGGCTCCCGGCTCCATCGCCTCGAGGATGTCCAGGGTGTGGGGCAGCACCTCGTAGGTCACCTCGATGGCCTCGGCGGCGTCGCGGGCCTGGCGGCGGGTGGCGGCGGCCACGGCGGCGACGGCATGACCCTCGTACAGCACCTTGTCGCGGGCCATCAGGTTGCGGGTCATGTTCCGCTCGGGGTCGTCGGCCGGAAGGTCGGGGAAGTCCGCGCCGGTGATGACGGCCCGCACGCCGGGCATGGCCTCCGCCACCGACGTGTCGATGTCGACGATGCGGGCGTGGGCGTGCGGTGAGCGCAGGATGTGCCCGTACAGCATCCCGGGCAGCACCAGGTCGGCCGCGTAGCGGGCCTTGCCGACGACCTTGTCGAGGCCGTCGTGGCGGACCGGGCGCGTCCCGACGTAGCGGTAGCTGGGCCGTTGTTCGGTGATGGTCATCCCGCCACCTCCTCCTTCATCCGGTCTGCTGCTGCCAGCACCGAGCGGATGATCTTGTCGTACCCCGTGCAGCGGCAGAGGTTGCCGGCCAGCGCATAGCGCACTTCCGTCTCGGTCGGGTCGGGGTTGCGGTCCAGCAGCGCCTTGGCGGCCACCAGGAACCCCGGTGTGCAGACGCCGCACTGCAGGGCGGCGCCCTCCAGGAAGCACTGCTGCAGGGGGTGCAGGTGATCACCGTCGGCGATGCCCTCGACGGTGACGATGGCGGCGCCGTCGGCCTCGGGTGCGAAGATCAGGCACGAGCACTGCAGCCTGCCGTCCATGAGGATCGAGCAGGCGCCGCAGTCGCCGGTGCCGCAGCCCTCCTTGGCGCCCATGAGGCGCATCTCATCACGCAGGGCGTCCAGCAGGGACTCGCCGGCGTCGCACAGGAACTCGACGTCGTCGCCGTTGATGTTGCAGCTCACGTGGGTGCGGCTCACCGCCCACCTCCGTTCCCGGCCCGGCCGGCCGCTTCCAGCACCGCCCGCTTGGCGAGCACGCCGGCCACCTGCCGGCGGTAGGCGACGGTGCCGCGCTTGTCGTCGATGGGGTCGGCGGCCTCGGCGCACGCCGCGGCGACAGTGGCGAGGACGTCGTCGCTGATCGGCCCGCCCACGAGCGCCTCGGCGGCCGCCGGCACGAGGACGACCGTCGGCGCCACCGCTGCGAGGGCGATGGCGGCGGAGGAGCAGTTGCCGTCGCCGTCCAGGCTGACGCGTGCGGCGGCGCCGACGATGGCGATGTCCATCTCCGTGCGGGGGATCAACCGCAGATAGGCGTCGGAGGTGCTTGGCAGCGGCCGATCGATCAGGAACTCCACGACGAACTCGCCTGGCTGCAGCGATGTGCGGCCCGGGCCGCTCGGGATGTCGATGACCCGCACGGTGAGCTCGCCGCCCGGCCCGGCCACAACGGCCTGCGCATCGTTCACGACCAGCGAGGGGACGGAGTCGGCCGCCGGCGAGGCGTTGCAGAGGTTGCCTCCCAGAGTTGCCCGGTTCTGGATCTGGTCCGACCCGATGAGTCCGCCTGCGTACACGAGTCCGGGCAGGTCGGCGGCGAGTGCCGCATTGCCGGTCAGGTCCGCCGTCGGCGCCGCCGCGCCGATCCGCCAGGTGCCGTCGGTGAGCGACACACCTGTGAGCCGGGGGATCTTCTTCAGGTCGATGGCGACGCTGGGTTCCGGCCGCCCGGCCCGCATCTGGGGAACGAGGTCGGTCGCTCCTGCGAAGACGCGGGCTTCGGGATCACCGGCGAGCAGTGCCACCACCTCCGCCACCGATGCGGGTGCGACGTACCTCACGAGTGTTTCTCTCTCACGGCGGACTCCCTCCCGGTGTTACGGCGCCAACTGTATTGCCAGTGACAGCCGGGTCACATTCTTGCGCACGGCCACCGCAGCCCCGACCGTACCTCGCCGGCGCCGGGCGGCTCGGGCCGGGGGAGTCCACGCCGTCGCACCGCTCCGACGATACCCAGGCGTCGGCCTCGCAGGCGGTCGGCCCACCGCGCCGGGAGGATGCGACGCTCGCCGGCTCGCCGTGCGCGAGGCTGAGGGCGTGGAGATCTTCGACGCCGCGGCCGTCCGGGCGGCGACACCCTGGCCCGCACTGATGGAGGCGATCGCCGACGCGCTGGCGGAGTCCCGAGCGTCCGCTCCCGAGCGGCACGTTCACCCGCTGCCGGGGCCCGCAGGTTCGGAGAGTTCCCTGGTGATGATGCCCGCCTGGCGGGCGGGGGACGTCATCGGTGTGAAGGTGGTCACCTACTTCCCGACGAACGCAGGCACCGCGGTGCCGACCGTCAATGCCGGCTACCTGCTGTTCGACGGCCGCTCGGGTCGGCTCACCGCGGCGCTGGACGGCGACGAGCTGACGATCCGGCGGACGGCCGCGATGTCCGCGCTGGCCGCTCGGTACCTGGCGCGCCCCGACGCCCGCAGGCTGCTGGTCGTCGGTACCGGCCAGCTGGCCCCGGCCCTGGCCCAGGCTCACGCCCACGGCCGAGACCTGGTGTCGCTGGAGGTGTGGGGCCGCAGCCCCGGGCGTGCCCGTGCCGTTGTCGACATCCTCGCCGCCGAGGGCGTGTCCGCCGCTACGGTGGAGGACCTCGACGCCGCGGTGGCGCACGCGGATCTCATCTCCTGTGCCACCGGCGCCACCGAACCCCTGGTCGCCGGTCGGCTGCTGCGGCCCGGAACGCACCTCGACCTCGTCGGGAGCTTCCGCCCGGACATGCGCGAGGCCGACGACGAAGCCGTCTGCCGCGCTGCATTGTTCGTCGACACGAGGGCGGGCGCTCTGCACTCCGGCGACCTGGTCGGTCCACTCGCTTCGGGTGTGCTCGACGAGGGCGGGATCCTTGCGGACCTCGCTGACCTCGTGACGGGTCGCCATCCCGGACGCGGCGCGCCCGGGCAGGTCACTATCTTCAAGTCCGCCGGGTTGGCTCTGGCCGATCTGGCCGCGGCGCGGCTGGTCCGGGAGGCACTGGAGCGCCGCGAGTCGCCGTCCCGTTCCCGGCCCTGACGGTCCTGCCGGCCGAGACGATTGGTGTCGGCCGGCGCGTGGAGTGCATGCTGACCACTTCAACCAATGATCATGTGCGATATGTTCATCTCCGCAGGTCGAGCGGCCTCGTAAGGTCTGATCGGCTCGACGTCAACCGAAAGAGGCGCACGATGGCCCGCATTCTCTGGATCAACCCCGTGGGCTCCGACGCCTACGACGCGCCGATCGGCGCGGAGTTGCGCGCGGAGGCCGCTCCCGGCACTCGCGTCGACGTGTGCTCGCTGCCCGGCGACGGCCCGTGCCACCTGGAATGGACGGCACTCGAAGCCGTCGTGGCCGGCCCCACGATGGGCGTGATCCGCTGGGCGGCCGAGCGGGGCGACTACGACGCGGCGGTGATCGGGTGCTTCTACGACCCGTTCCTGCGCGCGGCGCGCCAGCTCTCCGGGCAGATGGCCGTCACGGCGCCGGCCGAGGCCTGCCTCCATGTGGCATCGGTGATCGGTGAGCGCATCTCGATCCTGGTCGGCCGCAAGACGTGGATTCCCGAGATGCATGAGAACGTCCTGAAGTACGGGTTCGGCGACCGTGTGGCCTCTTTCCGGGTGCTCGGGATGAACGTGGAGGACTTCCAGACCGATCCCGAGTTCACCCAGCAGCGGATCATCACCGAGGCGGAGGCGGCGGTTGAGGAGGACCGGGCCGACGTCGTCGTCCTCGGCTGCACGCTCGAGTTCGGCTTCTACCGCGAGGTGCAGCGGAAGACCGGCGCGCCGGTCGTGGACCCCATCACGGCCCCGCTGCGGTACGCCGAGTTCCTGGCGACCCTCGGCGCCGACCACGGCTGGCGTACCAGCCGGGCGGGCGGCTACAGGTCGGTGGCCCCGCGAGAGCTGTCGTGGATCCCCGTCGTCGAGCCGAATCTGCACGCCGATCCGCGGTGAGACGGTCCTCGGGGATCCAGTGATGGACGTTCTCAGGCCGGAGGACATCGAGACGCTGTGTCTCGGGGCGACCCTGCTCGGTGCCGGCGGGGGCGGTGACCCGTACATGGCGAAGCTGGTGGCGCAGCAGGCTCTGGAGACCTGGGGGCCGGTGCAGGTCGTGGATCCCGGCGATCTCCCGCCCGACGCGCAGGTCCTCACGACGGCAGTGATCGGTGCGCCGACGGTGACCCTCGAGAAGCTGCCCGCCGGAACCGAGTACGTCGGCTCGGTCAACGCCTTGGCCTCCTACCTGGGCAGGACGCCCGCGGCGATCATGCCGATCGAGGTGGGCGGGCTCAACACGCTGCTGCCCATCGCCACAGCCGCCGAGATGGGGCTGCCGATCGTGAACGCCGACGCCATGCGGCGGGCGTTCCCGCAGATCGAGATGACGGTCTTCACGCTGGCAGGCCTGCCGGCAGGTCCGCTGTCGATCGCCGATGAGAAGGGCAACCAGTGCGTCTTCAGGACCACGAACAACCATGTGGCGGAGTCGCTGGCCCGGGCCGCGGTGATTCAGCTGGGACTCGCCAACGCCATCAGTTGCTACCCCCTCACCGCGGCGCAGATCAACGAGCACGGCATCCACGGCTCGCTCACCTACTGCGACGAGGTCGGGCGCCTGCTCGAGGCCGTCCAGCGGGCCGAGGAGGGCTCCTGGGAGCGGTTCTTGAGCAAGTCCGGCTCGGCCGAGTTCTTCCGCGGCAAGGTCGCGGACCTGGACCGCCGCACCACCGGGGGGTTCGCCCGCTCGACGGTGATCCTCGAGGATCTAGAGGGCGGCGACAGCACCATGCGCATCGAGGTGCAGAACGAGAACCTCATCGCCTTCCTGGACGGGCAGGCCGTCGTCACCACACCGAATCTCATCTGCCTCCTGGACTGCGAGACGTTCGAGCCCATCACCACCGAATACCTCGCCTACGGGAACCGGGTGGTCATGATCGGCATGCCCTGCGCGCCGGAGTGGCACAGGCCGGGAATGCTCGAACTCGTGGGCCCGGCGGCCTTCGGCTACGACGTGGACTTCGTGGACCTCCCGAAACAGCCGCGATGAGCAGCGCGGCGAACCACGGAGACCTCCGCGTCGGCGTCGACGTGGGCGGCACCAACACCGACGCCGTGGTGATCGATGCGGCCGGCGAGGTGCTGGCGGCGGTCAAGGTGGTGACCACCCCCGAGCCCATCGACGGCATCAGGGCCGCCCTCGCCGAGGTGCTGGTCGGTCTGGACCACTCCCGCGTCTCCAAAGCCATGCTCGGCACGACGCACTCCGCCAACGCCATCATCCAGCGGCGCGGCCTTGACAGGGTGGCCGTGCTGCGTCTCGCCGCACCCTCCTCGCTGGGTCTGCGTCCGGGTGCCGCCTGGCCGGACGACCTCCACGCCGAGGTGGTCGGCGCCACCTCCATCACCGAGGGCGGCCACGAGTACAACGGCCGAGAGATCGCAGCGCTGGACACCGAGGCGGTGCGGCGCCTGGCCGCGGATGCGGTCCGGGCCGGGTGCCGTTCGGTGGCGGTGGCCGGGGCGTTCAGCCCGGCCACGAGTGAGCACGAGCTTCGCGCCCGCGATGTCCTGCTCGAGGAACTGGGCGGCGACTTCCCGGTCTCGCTCAGTCACGAGATCGGCTCGCTGGGACTGCTCGAGCGGGAGAACGCCACGATCCTGAACGCCGCGTTGCTGAGCGTCGCCACGAATGTGATCAGCGGCTTCCAGGAGGCTCTGGCCGAGCGGCGCCTGCAGGTCGACGCCTACCTCACCCAGAACGACGGCACGCTGATGATGGCCGGCGAGGCCGGCCGCTACCCGGTGCTGACCCTTGGATCGGGG
>JAPPKQ010000445.1 GCA_028819945.1 bacterium
CCCCATGGCTGGACCTGGAACCGGGCGAGGCGTCCAACCGGATGAACGACGGGAAGTGCGACCGCGTGGGGCGCTTCTGGGTCGGCAGCATGCTCGAGCACATCACCGAGGGCGTCTTCACCGGGAAGCTTCATCGCGTCGACGCCGACGGCACGCACACGGTGCTGCGTGACGGCGTGGGCGTCTGCAACGGGCTGGCGTTCTCGCCCGAGGGCGACCGCATGTACTTCGCCGATTCGATGCGCAGCACGGTGTGGCGCTACCGCTACGACCCCGAGACCGGCACCGCCGGTGATCCGGAGGTGTTCTCGGACTGGTCGGGGCTGCCGGGCGTGCCCGACGGCGCGGCGGTGGACGAGACCGGCTGCTACTGGTCGGCCTGCGCCTTCGGCTGGTCGCTGGCCCGCCTCACGCCCCACGGCGACGTCGACCGGATCGTGGAGCTGCCCGTGGAGATCCCCACGATGCCGGCCTTCGGCGGCGCTGACCTCGACACGATCTTCGTCACGTCCATCGGCCCTGGCGGCGGCTTCCCCACGGCACCCGGCCAGCCGCAGGCCGGCGGCGTCTTCGCCGTCGATGCCGGGGTGAGCGGCCTGCCGGAGCCACGCTTCGCCGCCGGAGGCTGAACGCCGACCGGCCCGATAGGTTCACGCCCCGGCGCGGCTGCGCACCGCCGCAGCAGGCGCCGACCGACGAGCAGGAGAAGACATGGCCCGCTGGCTCAAGACAGGAATCGCCGAGGACCTCAAGCGCGCCCGCGACGACCAGGTCCGGGACACGGTGACGAAGATCCTCGACGACATCGAGCGACGCGGCGACGAGGCGGTGCGGGAACTGTCGATCCGCTTCGACAACTGGGACCCCGCGGACTTCCGGCTCAGCGACGACGAGATCGCCGCCGCCCTCGCGGAGATCCCCGACGACACGCTCGACGACATCCGCTTCGCCCAGGAGCAGATCCGCAACTTCGCCCGGATCCAGCGGGACGCCCTGGCCGACGTGGAGGCCGAGACGCTGCCGGGAGTGGTCCTGGGGCACAAGAACATCCCCGTCGGCTCGGTGGGCTGCTACGTGCCGGGCGGGAAGTACCCGCTGGTGGCCTCGGCGCACATGTCGGTGGTGACCGCAAAGGTGGCCGGGGTGGAGCGCATCGTGACCTGCGCACCGCCGTTCGGCGGCCGTCCCGCCTCCGCCATCATCGCCGCCCAGCACCTCGGCGGGGCCGACGAGATCTACTGCCTCGGCGGCGTGCAGGCGGTCGGCGCAATGGCGCTGGGCACCTCCACGATGGCGCCGGTGGACATGCTGGTGGGTCCCGGCAACCCGTTCGTGGCCGAGGCGAAGCGCCAACTGTTCGGGCGCGTCGGCATCGACCTGCTGGCCGGGCCGACCGAGACGCTCGTGATCGCCGATGACACCAGCGACGGCGAGATCTGCGCCACCGACCTGCTGGGTCAGGCCGAGCACGGTCCCACCTCGCCGGCGGTCCTGCTGACCACCTCGGAGGAGTTGGCGGTCGCCACCATCGCCGAGGTGGAGCGGCAGCTGGAGATCCTGCCGACCGGGGAGATCGCCGGGACGGCCTGGCGGGACTACGGCCAGGTGATCGTGGCCGACAGTGACGACGAGATGGTGCGCATCGGCGACGAGATCGCCTCCGAGCACGTGCAGGTCATGACCGCGGACCCGGACTGGTTCGCCGAGCGGCTCACGAACTACGGCTCGCTGTTCCTGGGCGACCGCACCAACGTGTCCTACGGCGACAAGGTGATCGGCACCAACCACACGCTGCCCACCCGCCGGGCGGCCCGCTACACGGGCGGCCTGTGGGTCGGCAAGTTCCTCAAGACCTGCACCTACCAGAAGGTGCTGACCGACGAGGCCTCGGTGCTGCTGGGCGAGTACTGCTCGCGGCTGTGCGCCCTGGAGGGCTTCGCCGGCCACAAGGCCCAGGCCGACATCAGGGTGCGGCGGCTGGCGTGAGCGGCGCGGCCGGCAGTCGGCGTGAGGCGGAGCGAACGGCGCCTGCGGGCGACCCGGGCGGCAGCGGCGGAACCGGTCCCGGAGCGGGTGGGGTCTCGGGCACCCTTCCGGGCCGCGGCCTGCGTCTGGACGGCCAGCGGGCGCTGGTGACCGGCGCCGGTCGGGGCATCGGCTTGGCGTGCGCGGAAGGGCTGGCAGAGGCGGGGGCGGAGGTGACACTGCTGAGCCGCACCCGCAGCGAACTGGAGCAGGCCGCAACCGGCATCGAGGCGGCTGGGGGGCAGGCGGACGTGCTCGTCTGCGACTGCACCGACGCCGACGCTGTCGCCGAGGTGATCGGCGGAGCGCCGGGCCATTGGGACGTGCTGGTCAACAACGCCGGGACCAACCGGCCGCAGGGATTCCTGGAGGTGACCCGGGAGGCGTTCGAGGAGGTCATGCGGATCAACGTGACGGGGGCCTTCTTCGTGGCCCAGACGGTCGCCGCCAAGATGGCCGCCGCCGGCGAGGGCGGCAGCATCATCAACATGTCCTCCCAGATGGCGCACGTGGGCGGCGCCCGCCGCTCGGTCTACTGCGCCTCCAAGCACGCCCTCGAGGGCATGACCAAGGCCATGGCCATCGACCTGGCCCCGCACCGCATCAGGGTCAACACGGTGTGCCCCACGTTCGTGGTGACCCCCATGACCGCCCCCTACTTCGAGGACGAGGCCTTCCTCGCCGACACCCTGGGCCGCATCCCCCTCGGCCGCCTCGCACAGGTCAACGACGTCACCGGCGCGGTCGTCTTCCTGGCCTCAGACGCCTCGGCCATGATCACCGGATCGGCCCTCAAGGTAGACGGAGGCTGGACCGCCATCTGACCCCGCCGCGGCCGCCCGCCGGTGGGGCAGTCCCGCGGCCGGTGTCAGTGGATGGTGCGGCCCCCGTCGACGGGCAGGGCCTGGCCGGTGATGAACGAGGCGTCTTCGCTGGCCAGGTAGGCGATGGTGGCCGCGATCTCGGCGGGTTCACCGAGACGCTCGATCAGGTAGCCCTCGATCGTCCGCTTCAGCCGCTCCTCCGGATCGTCGGCGGCGGCCACCACCGCCGCGATCATCGGGGTGTTCACCGATCCGGGGCACACGGCATTGACCCTGATGCCGTCTGTGGCGTGGTCCTTGGCCAGCGACTGCGTCAGGGTGATGACGCCCCCCTTGGAGGTGGCGTAGGACACCATGCCCACGAGGCCGCGCAGGCCGGCGAAGGAGCTGAGGTTCACGATCGCCCCGCCGCCGCTGCGGCGCATGTGCCCGACGGCGGCCCGGCAGCCGAGGAACACACCGGTGAGGTTCACGTCCAGGACGCGCCGCCACTGCTCGAGGCTGGTGTCCTCGGCCCGCCCGATACCGAGGATCCCGGCGCTGTTCACCAGCACGTCGAGGCGCCCGGAGGCCTCGACGATCGTGTCGAACGCGGCGGTCCAGTGCTCCTCGACGGTGACGTCCACCTCGACGGCCGGGTGACCGGGGGGCCCCTCCAGTCCGGGCAGCACCGCGGACCACACGGTCGCCCCTTCGGCGGCCAGCCGCTCCACCGTGGCACCGCCGATGCCGCCCTCGGCGCCGCTCACCACGGCCACCTTCCCCTCGAACCTGCGCATCGCCGCCTCCTGGTGCGTGTTGGATGATTCGTTGAAATCGCGACCGCGGTCGCGGAACGCCGGATTCCTGCCTCCGCCGGAATGACATCGGAGAACGTCAGTCGCGGCGAGAGCCGGGCGAACGGCCAACGCTACGAGCCGCGCGCTGCAGTTTCCGGCGGCGCGGCTCAGTGCAGGGCGATGCCGCCGGTGATGTCGAACTCGGCGCCGGTTGCGTAGCTGCTGGCGTCGCTGAGCAGCCAGACGATGATCTCCGCAACCTCCTGCGGTTCGCCGAGGCGCCCCAGCGGGATCATCTCGCGCTCGGCCTTGGCCAGTAGTGCCGGGTCGGTCTGCTCGGTGAGCATCCGGGTGCGCATCGCTCCAGGGCAGACCGTGTTGACGAGGATCCCGTCGGCGGCCCCGAAGTTGGCGAACATCTTCGTCATCACCGCCACGGCCCCCTTGGTGGTCTCGTACAGCAGCGAGGTGGTGGTGAAGCCGCCCTCGTAGACCCCGGTGGAGGTGACGTTCACGACCCGGCCCCAACCCCGGGTGGCCATGTCGGCCATGGCGGCGCGCATCAGCAGCAGCGGCGCCCGGGCGTTGATGTGGTACACGAAGTCGAAGCGCTCGCCGGTGATCTCCTCCAAGGGCGTGCGGAACAGCACGGCGGCGGCGTTCACCAGGGCGTCCACCCGCCCGAAGTGCGCCACCGCCTGGGGCACCACCGTCTCCACCTGATCGGCGTCACCGAGGTCCACGACGATGCCGTGCGCCTCGGCGCCCAGCCCCCGCACGTCGCTGAGCGTCTCGTCCAGGGCGTCGGCGCGGTTGTCCACCAGGGCGAGCCGGTAGCCGCCGCGCTCGGCGACGATCCGGGCCGCGGCGCCCGCCAGACCGCCGCCGGCGCCCGTGAGGAGGGCGACCCGTTCAGGTGCGTCGGAATTGCTCATCGGTGTCTCCTTCCTCGCCGCCGTCTCAGCGGCCCACTCAGTCGTCGCCCTCGCCGGCCCCTAGTTCGAGTCGCCTCCGGGATCGAGCCCCGGGATCACATCCGGCTTCTGGCGGCCCACGTCGGTGTAGTAGCGCTCGGGCACCTTGGCCGGGTCCTTGTAGACGTGCCAGGTGCACTTGGCGGTGCCGTCGTTGGGGTACGTGGGCGGTTCGGTGACCCGCACGGGATAGCCGAAGTGATCGATCGGCATCAGCTGCATGACCATGCAGCAGTTCACGCAGTAGTAGCAGACGCCCTTGGTGTTCCAGGCGAAGTCGAACTCCTCCTCGAAGACGCCGAACTCGAACGGCGACTCCATGCGCGGCGGCGAGCCCTCGAAGGCGTCCACGAGCATCGAGCGCCCACCGCTGCCGCACGGGTCGAAGCGCCACGTGTAGCGGTCCTCGTCCTCGCTGAACTCCATGTTGCCGTCCCGCTCGGGGCCCACGAGGTGGCCGCGCATCGCCTCCATGGCCAGGTAGACGTTGGTCCACAGCGACTCCGACCAGGGGTTCTTCTTGATGTCGAACTTCTCGTAGCGCGACTCGAACAGCGGGCCGATGATGGCGCTCCAGAAGTCGCCGACCGCCTCCTCGCCCCAGTAGACGACCGCCTCGTTCAGCAGCCCGTAGAGATGGTCCACGTCGCGGTCCTGGACCTGCCGCCAGACCTCCTTCAACTCGGCCAGGGACTCCAGGGCCTCGTCGCGGTCCTGCGCGCCGACGGCCACCAGGCAGCGCCGCATCTCGGCCTCGAACTCCGCCCAGCGCACGCTGGAGACGAAGGGCCGCCCATCGGGCAGGCGGATGAGGTCCAGCAGCCGCCTGTTCAGCTCCAGGAGCTGGGCCCGGCCGACGCCCCGCTCGGCCAGGAAGGCGATGGCGTCGGGGATGAGCCCCTCGAAGAACCCGTGGATGACAGCCGCCTCGTCGTAGAAGAAGTCCACGTACTCGGCGGCCTCGGCCCACTGCCCGGCCTCGATGGCCTCGATCGCCCTGGTGTAGGTGGCGACCGCGTGGGACTCCCAGGTGACATCAGCGCGGATCCGCCGGCCCAGCGTCTCGGAGTACTGCAGCACGCCGGTCGGAGAGATGTCCGCTTCGGGCATCAGGCGCGCCTCGGTCAGCAGTTCGTTGATCCAGCCCGACGCGTCCCTGACCACGTGTCCCCTCCCTCGATCGCCTCGTTGCTGCGCCCTTGCTTAGCTGATCGGCGTCGGCTCCGCACTCAGCGGGTGCCGCTGATACCGTCAGCCCCAGGGGGCGGGGATCGGCAGGTCGGTGACCGACAGCAGGCCCGGGGGGGCCGCCACGACGTGGGGGATGAGGTTGACGAGCACGGCCATGGTGGTGACCTGCGGGTTGAATCCCGGTCTGACGACGGCGTGCAAACCGGGATCGCCGATGACGTTGTAGGAGTCCTCGGGGGCCAAGTCGATGGACGCCAGGTCCACGTGGCCGAGGAACGTCGCCTGGAACCACGGCTCGTCGCCGTCGCCGGTGTAGCCGGAGGTGACCTGCTTGAACCCCGCTGACTGGCCTGCTGCGATGGGCACCGCCACGGTGTCGATGGCCTCGGGGGCGGGGAAGGGATCGATGGTCTCGGTGAACCGCTCCACCGTGCGACCGAAGCGCCGGGCGAAGGTCCGCATGGTGTGCGGGTAGCCGATGTGGCCGTAGATGCGGCCCGCCGCCACGCCGGCGGCGTGCTCCTCGGGGTCGAAGCCGAGGCCGAGGCGGCGCTGCACCGTGTGGCTGAAGCCCGACAGGTCCACCACGCGTTGCACCACGATGCGGTCCACACGGCAGGCGGCGCCGGTCAGCGCCAGGCCCAGCACCTCGTAGATGTAGCCGGGGTTGGCGCCGGCGCCGATCACGGTGACGCCGGCCGCGCGGGCCCGAGCGTTGATGTCGGCGGAGAAGTCGGGATCGATCGCCCAGGCGTAACCCATCTCCTCGGCGGTGCACATGACGTTCAGCCCGGCGTCCACCCCGGCGCGGATCTCGTCGGCGACCTCGGCGATGAACGAGGTGGTGGCGATCAGCAACACGTCGGCGGGCGTGGCCAGCGCCGTGTCCCGGTCGGTCACCGCCACCCCGTTCGGCGCCCCCGTCGCCAACTCGCCGATGTCGGATCCCACCAGGGCGGGGTTGCGACTGCACGCCGCCACCACGTCACCGCCGCTCCGGCCGAGGACCAGCCGGGCGACGTTGCGCCCCACGCCGCCCACGCCGCACAGCACGAGTCGGATCTCACTCATCGGTCACCTCCGCCAGTCCGGTCAGGGAGTCGCCGCTCCGGCAGCAGCGCACCCGACGCCATTTCCCGCCCGCGTCACCGCGACAGTAACCCCCGCCGCGATGGGGCGTCGAAACACCCTTCCCCGTCGTGGTGGGCGCATTCTCGTAAAGGGGGCGGCATCCGCCTCCGCCGCGATCAGCCGTCGAAACACCTCTCCCCGGGCTGGAAGGCGGGACCTGAGCGCCGGGCTCAGCGGCCGTCCGAGCGTCCCCGAGAGCTGTGTGCTCCTCGTGGTCGACGCCGACGGCCGCCGCGGCGAGCGACAGCTTCTTGCCGGTGAGTCGATAGGTGCAGACGGTGTCGCCGGGATCGAAGGCCGCTCCGATCCGCTCGAACTCGCCTCGCAGCATCCTGAGGTCGAAGTGAACGTTGTGGGCCACAATGACCGAGCCGTTCAGCCGCGCTGCGATGTCCCGTGCCAGATCCGCGAACCGAGGCGCCGCCTGCAGCATGGCTGATGTGATCCCGTGGACGTGCACTGGTCCGGGATCCCGGCCGGGCTGGATGAGCGTGTCGAACTCGTCCACCACCTCACCTGCGACGACGGTCAGAAGAGCGATCTCGACGATCCTGTCGGACCGGGCGAATCCGGTGGTCTCGGTGTCGAGAACGGCGAAACGCTCCATCCGGGCGCTCGGTTCGATCATTCTCCGTCCTCGCTTCCGGGATTGGGTTGCTTGGCCAACGCGGAGGCCATCAGGCCCGACGGCACTGCCACGATGCCGAGACCGAACAGCACCACCACCATGGCGAGGAGTTTGCCGCCGACGGTGATCGGGGCGTAGCCCTCGGCGCCGGAGGTCATGGAGGCCACCGCCCAGTAGGTGCATTCGAAGATGTTGCCGTAGTTGGGATTCACCTCGTGCTCGAACTCGTAGATGCCATAGGAGGCGACGAACGTGAGCACCGCGGTGGCGCCCAGATAGATGGCCAGTTCGTCGCGGATGTCGGTGAACGCTGCCTTGAAGCGGTCGACGGCGCTGCTGAGCCGCACCAGCTTGAGGACACGTACAGCCCGCAGGATCCGCAGGATCTTGACCGATCGAAGCCCCGCGATGGCCGGAATCCCTGCCAGCACGGCCAGCAGATCCACCAGTCCGAAGAACGAGAACACGTACTTGCGCCGCGGCCGAGCAACGACCAGACGAGCCGCGTACTCGAAGCAGAACACCGCCCAGATCACGAGATCCACCGTCCGGAGCCGCTGGAAGGCAGTCGAGGAGCGATCGACAGTGGTCTCGGCCACCAGAACTCCGATGGAGGCCAGGACCACCAGAGCCAGCGCGCTCTCGACGAGGCGCCCGCGGCGCGTGGCGATGTCGAACGGATCCCGGAGAAACCGCCCGGACATCAAGCCGGTTCCCCAGGTGCCTGCACGGCGCGCCAAAGTAGCAGCGGGTTGCGACATTCCTCCGAGCGAAAGCGCCCCAGGGCGACGGGCACACAGATCCCTCCGACGACAGAACCTTGCGCGAATTGCGCGCGTTGCGCGCGAGCAGACTGCTGAGAAATGCTGCGGGCGCCCCGAACCGAATGTCATTCAGGTGAAGGCATTTCCCGGACCCCCCGTCCCGGCGCCTGCCCCGGACTCGATCCGGCGCCGGAGTCCGGGACTCGATCACGCGAACGGCGTCGACCGTCGACCATTCAGCAGTCTCGGTGGGCGCGTCCTGGCTTCGGCGGCCGACAGCAACAGGTGCACTGACGAGCCGCGGCACCTGCGATCGGTCCGTCGGCCGGCAATGTCCACCGCCGACCTCACCGTTGTCCCCTCGGGTTCCCCAAGACTGTCACATCGCTCGTGTAGGTTGCGCACAGGGGTTGACCGGGAAGGATCCCGTAGCGCGCCTCGGCTGGGCAGCACTTCGGGACGGGTTCGGAGGCGGCGTGAGCAGACCAGAGCGGCGACGGGAGAACACCTCAACGTCCAACTTCGGGGTGGGGCGGCGCGAGGCCCACGACTCCTCCGCCTTCTACAGCCGCTTCCCGGCGCCGGAGATCAGCAAGGAGGCAGACGTCGCCCGTCCCAGCTGCGTGGACCGGCTCTGGGCGGGCGACTCCCGACACATGGACCGCCATGGCGATATCGCGGATTCCTCGGTAGCGCTCATCGTCACGTCACCGCCGTACTACGCAGGCAAGGAATACGAGGAAGCCGTCGGCGAAGGTCACATACCCGCCGGCTACATCGAGTACCTCGACATGCTGCACGACGTGTTCGCCGAATGCGTCCGCAAGCTCGAGCCGGGCGGCCGGATTGCAGTGAACGTCGCCAACCTGGGGCGCAAGCCGTATCGCTCGCTGTCCGCAGACGTCATCGGCATCCTGCAGGACCGCTTGAATTTGTTGCTGCGCGGCGAGGTCATCTGGCACAAAGCTCGCGGTGCCGCTGGCAACTGCGCCTGGGGCTCGTTCCAACAGCCGGGCAATCCCACGCTCCGCGACCTCACCGAGCGCGTCGTCATCGCCTCCAAGGGCCGCTTCGACCGGGCATGCCGAGCCGAGGAAAGGGCCGAGACCGGCCTGCCCTGGGTCGGGTCGGCGTTCGCCGACGAATTCATGGAGGCCACCACCGACGTCTGGGAAATCCCACCGGCCTCGGCCAACCGCGTCGGCCATCCAGCGCCTTTCCCCGTTGAACTCCCCCAGCGTCTCATCGACCTCTACACCTATCGGAAGGATCTGGTGCTGGATCCGTTCATCGGTGCCGGCACGACGGCGGTTGCCGCGGTGCGCACCGGCCGGCACTACGTGGGCTTCGACACCGACCCCGCGTATGTGCAACTAGCGGAGGAGCGCATCAAGGCGGAACGTGCCCGCTTGGCCGAAGCAGGCGGCTCAGACCTCTACCAGGTGGAAATCCAACCGAAGTCGAAACGGCGGGGCGGCGGCAACGGGCGAAGTCCAGAAATGCAGCCAGGAACGGACATCGGTGACCCTGAAGCCGCGGCTCCCGGCGGCACCGGTGACACATCGGAACCGATCGTAGACACAGCCGGCGGTGACGGGCGCAACTCTCGGTCGCAGTGCGACGACCTCTCGGGCTGCTCCACCGGCGACGCCGAGGTAGCACCTTTCGCCGTCAACGGCCACGATCACCACGACCTTGAGGCGCAGGCGCGCGTATCTGGCCAGGACGGCGGGGCCTCCCGACGCGAGCCGTCCGCCTTCGGCGATTTTCAAGCGCGCGCAGTGCGTGAAGGGATCAAAGCCCGGGAGTTGGCCAGACGAGTCCTCGAGGAGTGCGGCTTCGTTGACATTCACGAGCGTGTCCGCTGCTCGTGCGGCGTGGAAATGAATTTCGCGGCCCATGACCAGTCAGGAGGGCTCTGGCGGTTCGACGTGTCGGGCGCCTTCACCGTGACGCAACGTCCCGGGCTGCGGCGATCAGACACGCTCTGGAAGGCACTCGGCAAGGCTGCGACGCTGCACTTCGCCGACAGGGCGTCCGGTGACCCCTCACCTCCGCCCCTCGTGCTGCTGACCACGGATCGCCCCGCTCGCAACAGCCACGGACACAGGGCGCTCGCGTCGAACACAGGTGACGACAAGCCGATCTTCGACGTCATTGAGATGACGGACACCGAGGATCTGAAACGGCTGGGAGAACTCGCCAGGGACGGGGCACGGCCGGGCGGGACCGTACGAAAGGGCCCACGGCACGCGACGACCGGTGCCGGGCGGCGGACCGCAAGCCCTCAGAGACACGAACACGCGCTCGCCAGAAGCCCGACCGGCTGAACTCCGCCCAACAGCCTGGTGCCCGACGACCGGACGACCATCACGGAGTTGGCCACCGCGTTGGGGGTCACCGGGATCGGCTCGCTGCAGGCGGCGCTGGCCGAACGTCCCGGCAACCTGGACATAGAGGCTGAGTCCTGGGAGCGGCTCGAGCGGATCCTGGCCGCCGGCAAGCACGCAGGCATCGCCCTCGCCGCGTTCGCCAACGGGGCGTTCTTCGCCGGCCATCCGGCGGGGTTGGACGGGCGGGCGCCGCGGCTGATCGAGTGGAGC
>JAPPKQ010000215.1:0-5075 GCA_028819945.1 bacterium
GGCCATGGCCGCTGCCGAGGCGGCGCTTGCCGACGCGCAAGCCGCCGCGGAGGAGGCGCTCTCGGAGGCCGCAGCCGCCCAGGCCGAAGCCGACGAGGCACGGGCCGCCGCCGACGCGGCACGCGAGGAGGCCGCAGCCGCCCAGGCCGAGGCCGAGGCTGCGCAGGCTGAAGCCGACGCGGCGCGCGCCGAAGCCGAAGCGGCAGCTGCGGGGGCAGCCGCCGCGCCTGCGGGCGGCCCGCAGCGCGGTGGGACGCTCACCTTCGCCCGGTTCTTCGAGACGCAGAACCTCGACCCGGCGGGGGTGGCCGACAACGGGTCCATCTTCGTGCGGGTGCAGATCTACAACACCCTCGTGGAAGCCGACCCCGACACCATCCCGAACGTCGGCCCGGGGATCGCCGACGAATGGAGTTCCAGCCCCGACGGCATGACCTGGACGTTCCACATCCGCGACAACGCGCGGTTCTCCAACGGCGAGCCGGTCACGGCCGAGGACGTGCAGTTCTCGCTGGAGCGCTTCGCGGATCCGACGATCAGCGTGAACATCCCGAGCCTCGGCGTCGGGGTCGAGAGCGTGGACATCATCGATGATCAGACGGTGCAGGTGAACCTGGACCGCCCGGTCGGGGCGTTCCTCGAGAACATCTCGGTGTTCCCCGCATCGATCATCAACAAGGCCGCCGTGGAGGCCGAAGGCGACGACCACTGGTTGAACCCGCTCGGCACCGGCCCGTTCAAGGTGAAGGAATGGGTACCCGGCTCGCACATCACCCTCGAGCGCAACGAGTACTACTGGGAGGAGGGCAAGCCGTATCTCGACGAGATCCGGTTCGACTACATCCCCGACGACAACGCCCGCATGCTGCGCATGCAGGGTGGCGACGCCCACATCCTGGAGGGCGTGCCCTGGACGCAGATCCCCGACCTGTCCGACAGCGAGGGCTTCAGTATCCACGTCGCCGACATCGTCCGCTACGAGGGCGTGTTCCTGAACCACACCGTCCCGCCGCTCGACGAGATCGGCGTGCGCCAGGCGTTGAACTACGCCACCAACAAGGCGGCCATCAACGAGGCGGTGTACGGGGGCGTCGGCGAGATCGCCAACAGCATGATCCCCAAGGCGCTGTACCACTCCGACTACGACACGCTGCCGGCGTACTTCTACGACCTCGAGCGGGCCCAGGAGCTGATGGCGGCGTCGTCGATGCCCGACGGCTTCGATCTCGCCTATATCTACCCGTCGGGATCCACTGCCCACGAGCAACTCGGGACCATCCTCCAGGCGGACTGGGCGAAGATCGGCGTGAACCTCACCATCGAGGAGGTGGACACCGGCACGCTGTTCGGCGACCGCTTCTTCACGATGGAGTACGAGTCGGGCGTGCCGCTGCCGAAGTTCACCTCCGACGTGGTCGTGCCCGACGAGGTGGCGTTGCTGTTCTACGACAAGGCCCCCGACAACATCCTCGCCGGGTTCTTCACCGGCTGGGACATCCCCGACGAACTCGAGCGCCTCACCGAGGAGGCGGCGTTCACGAACGACGAGGCCATACGGGCCGAACTCTGGCCGGAGGTGCAGCGCATCGCCATGGAGGAGGCCCCCTGGGTGACACTGTTCTTCCTGCCCACAGTGCACGCGGTGGCCGACGGTGTCGAGGGATTCCGTGTCGTGCCCAACGGCTGGTGGGACATGGAGGACGTCTGGCTCAGCGGCTGAGCTAGGCGACGTAGTCGCCACAGCGCGAAACTGGTCGGGTCCCCGCATCGCGGGGGCCCGACCCACGCCGGGAGGTCGTAGGCGCGTATGTGGGGGTTCCTAGGGCGGCGGTTGCTGCACAGCATCTGGGTGCTGGCCGCCATCATCGTCGTGTCGTTCCTGGTCATCCGGCTCATACCGGGCGACCCGGTCGTGCAGATGCTGGGTCTCCAGGCGACACCGGAGAACATCGCCGCCGTCAACGAGGATCTCGGGCTCGGCCTCCCGATGGGTCAGCAGATCACCTCGTTCGTGCAGCGCGCCTTCCAGGGCGACCTGGGCACGTCCATCATCAAGCGGGCGCCCGTGAACGACATCGTGTTCGACAGGCTCCTGCCCTCGGTTTACCTGCTCCTGTACGCCACGGTCTTGGCGCTGATCATCTCGGTACCGCTCGGCGCCCTCTCGGCCATCTACCGCAATCGCGTGCCCGACCAGATCGTCCGGCTGACAAGCATGGTGTCCTTCGCCATGCCGCAGTTCTGGCTGGGCCTGATGCTGATCCTGCTGTTCGCCATCCAGCTCGACGTGTTGCCCAGCGGGGGTTACGGGGAGGGGTTCGGCGGGATCCTCCTGCACCTCACGCTGCCGGCGCTCACGATCGGCCTCTACCTCGCCCCGCAGCTCATGCGGACGCTGCGGTCGAGCCTCATCGAGGCGATCGACAGCGACTACGTGGAGGCTGCCCGCTCCCGGGGCTACCGGGAGAGCCGGGTGGTCGGCAAGCTGGCCATGCGCAACGCCCTGGTTCCGCTGATCAGCGTTCTCTCCATCAACATCGGCTTCCTCATCAGCGGCACGGTGATCGTGGAGGTGGTCTTCCAGGTGCCGGGCCTCGGGGCCCTGCTCGTGCAGTCGGTGCTCAACAGGGACTACCCGGTGATCCAGGGGCTGATCCTCGTCTTCGGGGCGATGGTCATTCTCGTCAACATCCTCGCTGACGCCGCCTACGCCGTGGTCGACCCGAGGGTGCGAGCAGGGATGGCCGCCGAATGAGGACCCTCGCCTGGGCGGGCCGCCGTGCCGTGGGCCTCAGAGGGGAGGCGGCCGACCTGCTGCGCCAGGCCCAGACGGAGCGGCGCTGGTCGAACGTCACCCTGGGCGTCGGGATCGCCATCGTGGGCGCGCTCGCGGTCGCGGGCTTCTTCGCATCTCTGATCGCTCCCGCCGACCCCAATGCAGTCGACCTGACCCAGCGCCTGCTGAGCCCCTCCAGGGAGCACTGGATGGGGACCGACCCGTTCGGTCGGGACATCTTCACCCGAACGCTCTACGCCATCCGGCTCGACCTGGTGGTGGTGCTCGTCATCACGTACGTGCCGATGGTCTTAGGGATGATCGTCGGGGCGCTCGCCGGCTACTTCCGGGGGTGGGTGGACGCCGTCACGATCCGTGTGATCGACGCCTTCATCGCCTTCCCGTTCATCGTGCTCGTGATCGCCGTGGTGGCGATCCTGGGGCCGGGACTGCAGGGGGTGTACATCGGGGTTCTCGCCGTGGGTTGGACCTTGTACGCCCGCCTCACCAGGGGCGACATGCTGGTGCTGCGCGAGCAGCAGTTCATCCTGGCGGCGCGCACGCTGGGCTACTCGCCGCGGCGGGTCATCCTCCGCCACGCCGTTCCCAACCTGATCAGGTCGAACCTGGTGTTCTCGATGGCCGACATCGTGCTGAACCTGCTGCTGCTGGCGGGGCTGTCGTACCTGGGGCTCGGCGTGCAGGCGCCGACCGCCGAGTTGGGCGCCATGGTGGCCGACGGCCAGTCGTTCCTGCTCCAGGCGTGGTGGGTGACGACGCTGCCGGGCGTGGTGATCGTGGTCCTCGGCGCGGGCTTCAGCATGATCGGCGATTCGCTGGCCGACCGCCTCGGCCAGAAGTTCGGAGTGGTCGGATGATGTCGGCCGACACGGCACTCCGCGCCGCCGAGCCGGAGACCGCCGCGCCGCCGCTCCTGACCATCGAGGGGCTCCGCATCGGCTTCCCGTCGCTGGAGGGCCTCGTCCTCGCCGCCAACGACGCTCATCTGACCGTCGGTGAGGGTGAGGTCCTGGGGCTGGTCGGGGAGTCGGGGTCGGGCAAGAGCGTGACGTGCCGTGCCATCGTGGGGATGGTTCCCCATCCGGGGGCGGTACTCGGGGGGCGTATCGACTTCGCCGGGCGCAACGTCCTGGAATTCAGCAAGGCTGAGATGCGCGAGCTACGGGCCCGCCAGATCGCCATGATCTTCCAGGATCCTGCCAGCGCCCTCAACCCGGTCTTCACGATCGGCCACCAGATCTCCGAGGTCCTGCGACTGAACGCCGGACTCAGCCGAGCCGAGGCCCGGAACAGGAGCATCGAGTTGCTGGAGCGGGTGGGGATCCCGGCGCCGGACAGGCGCATGTCGGCATACCCGCACGAGATGAGCGGCGGTATGCGGCAGCGGGTCATGATCGCCATGGCGCTGGCAGGCGAGCCTCGCCTGTTGCTGGCCGACGAGCCGACCACCGCCCTCGACGTCACGATCCAGGATCAGGTTTTGCGGCTTCTCGAGGACCTGCGGCGGGAGCGCAACATGTCGATGATCCTTGTCTCGCACGACATGGGGGTCATCGGCACGGCCGCCGATCGCGTGGCGGTCATGTACGCCGGGCGCATCGTGGAGATTGCCCCGACCGATGTCCTGTTCTCGCGCCCCGACCATCCCTACACCCGGGCGCTGATCGATGCGATGCCGCAACTCACCCCGGAGGATCGGTCCGACCTTCGCACCATCCCGGGCCAGCCGCCCGACCTGCTGAAGCTGCCGGAGGGTTGCCCCTTCGCCCCTCGCTGCCCGCTTGCGCGCGACGAGTGCGCAGAGGTGTCGATGGAGTTGACCGCCGTCTCGCCGGCGCAGTCCTCGGCGTGCCCGTTCGCGCGGGACGGGTCATGAGTGCGCACGCGCCCACCGGTGCTCGCGACGGCGAGCCGATTCTCGTGGTGGAGGCGCTGGAGAAGTGGTTCGCCGTCGCACGCTCGCCTATCGACGTGATTCGCCGGAGGCCGCGAGAGCGCGTTCACGCCGTGGACGGTGTCTCGCTGCGACTGCTGCCGAACGAGGTGCTCGGGATCGTCGGCGAATCAGGGAGCGGCAAGAGCACCCTGGCCCGCTGTCTGGTCGCCCTGTACCGGCCCGATCAGGGGACCATCAACTTCGACGGGGTCGACGTCACCGAGGCCACGGGACAGGTGCGCCGCGATCTCCACGGACGGATGCAGATGATCTATCAGGATCCGTTCACCTCGCTCAACCCGCAGATGTCGATCGGGGCGGCCATCGAGGAGGCCGGCAGGG
>JAPPKQ010000215.1:5085-10887 GCA_028819945.1 bacterium
GTGCACGGCCGCGAGGATGAAGACTTCGTCGGCGACCTCCTCGACGTGGTCGGGTTGCCGCGTTCGTTCGCGCGTCGCCGTCCCCGGGCGCTGAGCGGCGGGCAGCGCCAGCGTGCCGCCATCGCCCGAGCGCTGGCCGTGCAACCCGAGGTGCTGATCGCGGATGAGGCCGTGAGCGCGCTCGACGTGTCGATCCAGGCCCAGATCCTGAACCTGTTCGCCCAGTTGAGTGACGATCTGGGCCTGGCGATGATCTTCATCGCCCACGATCTGGCCGTCGTCTCCCACGTGGCCGACCGTGTGGCCATCATGTACCTGGGGCGGATCGTCGAGGAGGGTCCGGTCGAGTCCGTCTTCCGCACCCCCAGGCATCCGTACACGCGGGCGCTGCTCGACGCCCACCCCGATCCCTACTCGCTGGGCGCTGCGGACGAGGCCGCCTCCATCTCCGGAGACGTTCCCTCACCACTCGACATCCCGTCGGGATGCCGTTTCCGGACCCGCTGCCCCTACGCCACCGACATTTGCGAGACCGACGACCCGGCACTCGCGCCCGGCGACCTGCCGCACCGGGTGGCCTGCCACGTGCTGCCTTTCGGATCTCCGGCAGAGGGCTAGCGGGCTCGGCCCACCGCTCGCGGACGCATCCGCGGCCGCGTGTCAGCCGAGGACGGCTCGCAGGCCTGCGGCGTACATCTTGCGCCGCGCCTTGACCATGAGGGGCACGAAGGGCCGCAGCAGGATGAACGGCCCGGAGGGCTTCATCTCCAGGTCCATGGTGATGCGCGTTCCGCCGCCGGCCAGGTCGCTGAGGCGGTAGGTGCCACGCACCGGCCAGGTGGTCTCCTCGGCGCACACCCAGGAGATGGCTGAGCCGTCCTCCACGCCGGTGATCCGGAACTCCACCTCCTGGCCGCGGTTGGTCTGGCGGTAGACCGCGCCGACCGCTCCGGAGGTGCCCTCGGTCAGTGCGCACGTCTCCACGTCGTGGCGCCAGGCGGGCTGGTTGGCGGCGTCGGCCAGGAACTCGAAGGTTCGCTGCTGGTCGGCGGCCACGTCGATCTCAACGGTGCAGATACTCATGGGCGGCGATCCTACGGCGCGCCGAGCGTTCCAAGGCAATCCCTGCTCTCCTGGCACGGGGGGTTCTGGAGCCGGGTGAAGTAGGGTCGCTGTGAGCCGGCGACGATCGGAGGTCACGGTGGCTGATCTGGTGGCGGCGGAGTTGCGTCGCAGCATCGTGGTGACGATGAAGCGCCTGTCGGCGTCGTCGCTCATGCCGGCGTCCCAGGGCAACCTCAGCGCCCGCGACCGGGACACGGGCAACGTGGTGATCACGCCTCACGCCTATCCGTACGAGGACATGACGCCCGACGACCTGGCGGTGCTCGGCCCGGACGGGACGCAACTCGACGGCCGGCTGGATCCGTCGTACGACGCGCTCCTGCACCTCGGCGTCTACGCGGCGCGTCCCGAGGTGTTCGCGGTGCTGCACACCGAGCCGCCGTACGTCAACGCCTTCGGGGCATTGGGCCGGGACATCCTGCCGGTGACGACGACCGGCCTGAAGTCGGCCAACGGCAGCATCCCCATCATGCCGTTCCGACACCGTCGCGACGAGGCATTCACCGAGGAGATGCTGGAAGTCATGGGCGACCGGCACGGGGTGGTGTGGCAGAACCACGGCCTGCTGGTGGTGGCCGACACCGTGGAGAACGCCGCCGAGCGCACCATCGGAATCGAGTTCAACGCGCAGGTCATGCATCTCGCCGTCCGGGTAGGCGAGCCTCAGACGCTCGAGCGCGTCGGCGCCGACATGATCGTGGCCTGAGGGGATGAACGGCCCGGTTCCAGAGGGCACTCCCCGCAACGGATGACCCTCACCGGCGTCGCCGCGGGTTCGGGCGCCGGCGAGCCAACCTTCGTGACCCGTCGGAGGGCAGCGAGCCCGTGACACTCCTCGGCGTCGATGTCGGCACGACCGGGTGCAAGGCCGCCGTGGTCGGACTCGAGGGGTCGGTTCAGGCGACCGCGTACCGCGAGTATCCCCTGGAGACGCCACGGCCAGGATGGGCCGAACTGGACCCCGACGGCGTCTGGGACGCGGTCTGCGCGGCCATCCGGGAGGCCACCACGGCCGTGGCCGAACCGCCGCGGGCTCTGGCGTTCGCCACCCTCGGCGAGGCGGTGACGCCCATCGACGCGTCCGGCGCCGCGCTGGCGCCGACGATCGTCTCCTTCGACGGCCGGGCCGGCGGCTGTTACGAGGAGATGGTCGCCGCCGTTGGCGCGGAGCGGCTTACTGCAGTCTGCGGCATGGCGCCCCAGCCGCACTACTCGGTCGCCAAGTGGCGCTGGATCGCCCGGGAGATGCCCGACACTTACCGCCGCGCCGCCCTCCTCGCCTGCTTCGGCGATCTCTGCGCCGTGCGCCTGGGGCTTCCGCCCGTCATCGACCACACGATGGCGACGCGGACACTCGCCTTCGATGCCGCCAGTCATTGCTGGTCCCCCGAGATCCTCGATGCCGCCGGCGTGGATGCCGGGAAGCTCCCGACCCCGGCGCCCACCGGGACAGTCGTCGACGCCGTCGCTGCACCGCTGGCCCGCGATCTGGGCCTCGCCGACGGCGCACTGCTCGTCACCGGAGGGCTGGACCAGGTCTGCGCCGCCCATGGCGTCGGCATCGCCGGCGATGGGAGCGCCATGCTGTCGCTCGGGACCGTCGCCGTCCTAGCGGCGGTGACCGGCACCGACTCCCCGGGCGCGACCGCGGTGCCGACGGTGCCCTACCTCCAACCGATGAAGCGGCTCGCAATCGCCGGGTCTCCCGCCGGGGGCGCCGTCCTTCGCTGGTGGCGTGATCGGTTCGCCACCGTCGAGGTGACAGCGCCGGGCGGTGCCGGCACGGAGGGCGAGTCTTACGACCGGATCGTCGACGCCGCTGCCGATGTCGAGACCGATCTGATCGCCCTGCCCCACTTCGCGGGCTCGCGCACGGCCTTCGCCGATCCCGAGGCGAGAGCCGCACTCGTCGGCCTGACGTTCGCTACCGAGCGGCGCGACATCGTCCGTGCCCTGCTGGAGGGCGTGGCGCTGGAGACCGCCGTGATGGCCGAGCGGCTCGCGGAGGCGGGTGCCCCGGTGACGTCGCTCCGTGCAGCCGGCGGCGGATCGCGCTCGGCGGTCTGGATGCAGATCTTCGCCGACGTGCTGGGGATCCCTGTGGACTCGACGGCCAGCGCGGACGCGGCAGCGGTCGGGGCGGCGCTGATCGCCGGTGCCGCCACGGGAATGGTCGCCGACGATCGCGGAAGTCTTCCCGTGATCATGCGGTGCGAGCCGGAGGACTCCCGTCGCAGGCGGTACCGCTCGACGCTCGAGCGGTACCGGGCTCTTCATGGCGCGCTGGCCGCGCGCAGCGACGCGGACTCGTCACGCCACGCCGGCAGCGAGGGGGGTGGGGTCACATGAGCAGGCTGCGACTGGGGATGATCGGAGCCGGCGCCTGGAGCGTGGCTTCGCATCTGCCGCGGCTCCAGCTTCACCGGGATCGCGTGGAATTCGTCGCCGTCAACCGGCGCGATCCGGAGATGGCAGAGAGCGTGCGCTCGCGCTTCGGGTTCGCCTCGGCGCACACGCACTATGAGGGCGTTCTGGAGGCGGATCCCGACATCGTCGTGGTCGCCAGCCCGGTGCGCTGGCACCACGAGCAGGCCAGGGCCGCGCTGGAGGCCGGAGCGCATGTCCTCGTGGAGAAGCCGTTCACGTTGCATCCCGACGAGGCCCGCGATCTGGTCGCCACCGCGGCGGCGATGGACCGCCATCTACTGATCGCACTCGGTTGGCACTACAAGGACATCGTGATCAGGGCCAAGGAGTTGATGGACTCCGACGGGGGCGTGGGTGACGTCGAGCACGTCTCGATCGTGATGTCCTCCACGACGCGCGAGGCGCTCGCGGGCCGGCAGCCCTCGTTCGCCGCCGATCAGACGGCCGGTGAGATCGTCGGCGCCGAGCAGGTCCCCGAACTGACGCCCCGGCCGGAGACGCTGACCGACCCGGCGATCTCCGGGGGCGGCTACGCGCAGGCCCAACTCAGCCATGCACTCGGCCTGGGGCTCTGGCTCACGGGCCTGCGCGGTGCCGAGGTGTTCGCCATGATGTCAGCGCCGCAGGACACGGCCGTTGAGTTCCATGACAGCCTGTCGGTCCGCTTCACGAGCGGCGCGATCGGCAGCGTCTCGGGCGTTTCGGCTCATCTGGCCGTCAACGCCGGCAAGCACTATCTGGTGTTACAGGTCATCGGCTCCGACGGCCAACTCACGGTGGATCTGAACCGCGAGATGCTGATTCGCTACCGCGTCGGCGAGGGAGAGTTGACGATTCCCTTGGCGCCGGGCGCCGGGGCGTACGACTGCGGCGGACCGATCGACGCGCTCGTTGCGCTGGCGAGCGGCGCGCACATCGCCAACAACTCCCCGGGAGAGCTGGGTGTGCGCACGGTGGAGATCATCGAGGCCGCCTACCGGAGTGCCGGCAGCGGCCGAGTCGAAGCCGTCGCCTAGTTGCTCGGGGTCGAGATGGAGTCCCATGCCTCCCGGTCCATCGGTATCGCTGCCGGCATGAGCGCACATCCCCACGGTTTCTGCGCCTGAGTCGTCGCCCGAGCGCCCCCTGAAGAACACCTCCCGGCCATCACGGTTCGCGGGACAGGCTGCCCGCGTCTCTGTAAGGTATGCGAGTCGCCCGGATCCGTCGGGCGCCGAACATATGGGGGGGACTGCTCCATGGACGCACTGCTCAACCCGATCTACGGATTGATCAAGGCTCTGATGACCTTGGCGGCGAAGGTCATCCTTCTCCCGGCCAGAATCGCGCACGCGCTACCGTTGCCGAGCGTCGTGTTGAAGCCAATGGACGCGCTGCTGGGCCTGCTGGTCACCGTCGTCGCAGCCGTGCCGATGCCGGCCGCGCTCAAAGCGCACATGACCGAGCTGCGAGCCGAGTTGGACGAGATCACGGGCGGCGACTGACACCGGCACGCGGCACACGCCCGCAACCTGACAGAAGCCCACAGCGGGTCGCTGCTCGCGTGGCTGACGCCGCGCTCCCGGGTGTTCCACGCCGGCGCCGCTAGCGCCGGATCGCTCCGTTTCCTACAGTTGGTGCATCGCCCGGACGAGCCGGGCGCCGAATCAATTGGGGGGACACTCGTGAAGAGAACCTCGGGCCTTCTGGGCCTCATCCTGGCCGTCGTCCTCGTAGCCGCGGCCTGCGGCGGCGACGACGACGAGAAGACGGTTGGTTTCGCCAACATTCTGCGGACGGGTTGCGAGTTCTGCAATGACGTGGAGAACGGTGTGACCGCGGAGGTCGCGGATGCGGGTTGGGAGCTGTACGCGCTCGACCACGATCTGGACGCCAACAAGATGCTCGCCAACGCCGACGCCATGATCACCCGCGAGGTGGACGTCTATCTGAACTTCGACGGCGGCATCACGAACTACGAAGCGACGCTGGAGAAGATGGCCGAGGCGGAGATCCCGATGATCTTCATCGACGGCCCGATCCCGGCGCCGGCCGATGACGTGTACTGGTTCGGCGCGCACGGCCAGTCGGCGGGCCAGCAGATGGGCGAGTACGCCCTCGACTACATCAACAACAATTGGGGTGGCAACGTCGACGGCATCTTCGGCATCTACCAGAGCACCTGGCCCGATGAGACCAAGGCGCGCATGGTCGTGGCCATGGACGTGATCTCCCAGCAGTTCCCGGAGTGGACGATGGACACGATCACCC
>JAPPKQ010000334.1 GCA_028819945.1 bacterium
CATCAACGACGCCCAGTATGCGCTTCTCGTGCTCACCGACTCCCCCAAGTCGCAGGGCGTCAATCTGGTGCAGGTCAGCTCGCGGCGAGCGGCTGACGATCCAATCGCGGGTCTCGACCGGGGGTGTCTCAGCCTGCGCAACACCGGCACCGCCGCCGAACCGTTCAGCCACCGGTACCACACTGACGCCTGGAGCCTGATGACCGCCACCTGCGACTACCTCGACGTGGTGTTCAGTGCGATATCGAGGGTGAGCGATCCACTGACACGGGCGTCGTTCGTGGCTGCTCTGAGCGAGACCGGCTACGAGGCCGCCCACGGTCAGCGTGTGAGGTTCAGCGCCGGCGACCCCTACGGCTCGGACAGCTTCCGGGTGCTGAGCGCCGACCCCGACTGCGTGCTGAACGACTGGGGGTGCATGCGTCCCCTGACCGACTGGTTCGAGCCGGCGGCCGCCGGCTCGGGAAGCGGAACGGGGTAGCGGCGTGAAGGCAGACGGACGCGCCCGCGGAGTCGCTCTCGCGACAGTTCTCGTGGCAGCGCTCGTGGCCTCGGCCTGCGCCGGCGGCGGGGGAGCGGGGGTCGCCAACGTCGCCACCGGCACCACCGTCGCCGGTGTCGGGGCGGGGCCCGATCGGGTTCCGACCGAGACGACCGTCATCCGCCTGGCCCTGCCGCCCGACCCGGTCTGGCAGTGGCTGGAGGACTCCGGCACACGCGCCGCCTGGGAGCGGGACCACAACATCCGCATCGACGTCAGCCATCCGTTCGACCAGTTCGCCGCGTTCGCCGGGGGTCACGCCGACGTGGTGGTCATCAACGTCCTGGACGTGCCGAAGTTCGTCTCCCAGCCGGGGCTCGAACCGGTGATACTCGGCAAGTACACGACCGACCGCAGCATCCTGGCGGTGCCGCGCGGCTCCCAGGCCGAGACCCTAGAGGATCTCGTGGATCGACGGATCGCCGTGGAGAGTTCAATCGCCTCGAGCCTGCTGTGGGCGCTCGTGGCCGACATCTTCTACGCCCTGGACTTCAGCGAGGGCAGCGCCGACTTCGACCTGGTGACCGTGGAGCCGGCCAGTGTGGCCGACCTGGTGATACGGGGCGACGTGGACGCCTGCATCTGCACACCCGACTACAGCGTGCCGCTGCTCGTCTCGGGCCGGTTGCGGGCCCTCTATGACGGCATGTCCGCCTCGCAGCGCTACACGATCGCCATATTCGGCGGACAGGGCTTCGGCGGGGAGTCGGGGACCATCGCCGACGCCTTCGTCGCGGGCGCGGCGTGGAACGCGGCCAACACGGAGGCGGCCGACGCCCTGTTGAGTCTGTGGGAGGAAGGTCTGGCCGCCTGGAGGCAGCACAAGGGGCAGATCGTGGCCGACTACCGGCATCTCTTCTCGGTGGAGAGTGAGGTCGAGGTCGCCTGGCTGACCGATTACGTGGAGGAGCACGACTGGTTCGTGCCGTCGGTCTACATCAGTCACCAGGAGGCCGAGACGCACAGGTTCGCGTTCGACCGTCTGCGCGACATGGGTCTGGTGCCCGAGCAGGCAACGGTGCCCGAGATCAACATCGTCGATCCGGCGGCGGTGCCGGCGTCCTCGGGCGGATAGGGAGGTCGGACGTGTCCACGGTGTCCACCGTCACCCCCGGCAGCGTCTCGGAGCTCTCCGCCAGGGAGCTGCGCCGGGCCGCCTGGTCGCGCTGGGGTTATCGCCTCAGCGTGGTCGCCGGCTGGGTGGTGTTCGTCGGCGTGTGGTACCTGGTGGCGCGCCTCGTCCTCACGCCCCAGCAGCTGCCGCAGCCCCACGTCGTGGCTGTCGAGGCGTGGGACGTGCTCCGCCTGCGGGAGTTCGGTGGCAACTTCCAGGCCAGCATCCTGCGGGTGGCCGCGGGGTTCCTGCTGGCGCTGCTGCTGAGCGTCGGCCTGGGCCTGCTGATCGCCTACAGCAGGTGGTGGCGCCGCCTGCTCGGCCGCGTCCTGCAGTTCGTCGTGAGTATCCCCACCGTGAGCTTCGCCGTCCTCTCGCTGATCGTGCTCGGCATCTCGCCGATGGGCCCCATCCTCAACACCATGATCGTGGCGACGCCGTACATCACCACGAACCTCGCCCAGGGACTCACCGGTGTGGACCGCCGCCTGATCGTGATGAGCGAGTCCTTCGGCCGCACCCGTGCGCAGATCATCGTCGGCGTGCTGATCCCGTCGTCACTGCTGTCGATCCTCGGCGGCGCCCGCCTGGCGTTCGCCGTGGCCTGGCGCGTGGCGCTGCTCACCGAGATCTTCGCCTCCGCCGACGGCATCGGCCTCCAGATCCGGCGCAGCTTCGAGAGCTACGACATCCAGGGGATGCTCGCCTGGGCGTTGCTGTTCATCGTGATCATGCTGCTGATCGAGAACCTGGTCCTCCGTCAGGTCGAGCGCCGGCTCTCCCGCTGGCGCACGCCGGCCACGGGGGTGGCGCCGTGAGCGGCATGGGCGCCCCGCAGGATCTCGGCGGATTCGGACCGTTCGACGTCCGGCCCACCGCTGAGGGTGCGACGATCAGGGAGCGCCTGCTGCGGTCGCCCCCGTTCATCGGTCTGCTGGCCCTCGCTCTGCTGCTGCTGATCTGGCAGTGGATCGCGTGGGTCAACACGCGTGTGCCCGGCATCGACGAGATCGTGCGGTTCATGGTCACCGAGATGTCCGGCGGTTCGCACGGCGGCGCGCTCACCGGTGAGTTCTGGGCGCCTCTGGCGACGAGCATGCAGCGCTACGCCGTCGGCCTCGCCATCGGCGTTCCCATCGGCGCGGCGCTGGGCCTGCTCATCGGGGCCTTCCGCTGGGCCCGGGGTCTGTTCAACGACACGGTGCTGGTGCTGCTGGCGCTGCCGGCGGTCGTCTGGGCGTTCCTGGCCGCGCTGTGGTTCGGTCTGTCCGCGTGGGGTCCGATCCTGGCGGTGGTCCTGACCGTCGTGCCGTTCATGGCGGTCAACCTCAGCGCCGGTGTGCGCAACATCGAACCGGGTCTCATCCAGATGTCCCGATCGTTCGACGTGCCGTTCGGGCGGCGCTTCGTCCACCTGCTGTTCGGCGGGAGCCTCCCCAGCGGTTTCACCGGGCTCCGGCTCGCCTTCATGACCGGATGGAACAGCCTGTTGATCGTGGAATGGTTCGGCGCCACCTCCGGGGTGGGCTGGCGCGCCCGCTTCTGGTACGACGCTCTGCGCTATCCCGGCTTCGTGGGTTGGATCTTCCTGTTCGTGATCCTGATCACGCTGCTCGACCGGCTGCTGCTGAGCCCGCTGGAGCGGCGCGCCTTCCGGTGGAACCAGCAGCCCACGCTCACCTTCGAGGAGGAGCTGTGACCGCCCGGAGGGCCGCACCCCGCCGGGCGCTCCGGCTACCGACCGCTACCATCGACCCATCGGAGAGGCAGGGATGACATGGCGACCGTGCTCATAGAGGACCTCACCAAGGTCTACCCACCGACCATCAACAACCCCAAGCAGGTGCAGGCCCTCGGCGGGCTCAGCATGTCGATCACGGGCAACGTCTTCGTCGCCGTCGTCGGGCCCTCCGGCAGCGGCAAGACCACCCTGCTGAACATCGTCGCCGGCGTCGAGTTGCCCACCTCGGGTTCGGTGCGCGCCCTGCAGGAGGGTGTGCCCGCCCGGGTGGGCTACGTGTTCCAGGAGCCCCGGTTGCTGCCGTGGCGCACCGTCGTGGACAACATGCTGTACGTGCAGGACCGCAAGTCGGACCGCAGCCGGCGCGAGGCCGAGTTCTACCTGCAGATGGTGGGCCTCGGCGACGTGGCCGACCTGTACCCGTCGCAGCTCTCGGGGGGGATGCAGCAGCGTGTCGGCATCGCCCGGGCGTTCCTCGTGAATCCCGACGTTCTGCTGCTCGACGAGCCGTTCAGCCACCTCGACGCCCTCACCGGACGGTCGTTGCGGGACTACCTGCAGCGCATCTGGTTGCAGAGCCGCAAGACCGCCCTGTTCGTCACCCACGACGTGACCGAGGCGGTGGAGCTGGCCGACCGCATCGTCATGCTGCGACCCGGGGGCGTGACCTACGACGACATCTCCATCGACCTGCCCCGGCCGCGCCGCCACGGGGACCCCGCCGTCCGCGACATACAGGACGAGGTGCTGCGCCGCTTCGACGCCATGGGGGCGGCCGTCCGCTTCGGCGCCGAGGGCGTCTAGGCCGCGCTCTCCTCGGTTGCCGCGGCGGCGGCCGGGTCTCGGCCCTCCAAGCGGGCGATCCGCTCCCCTTGGCCTCCGATCACCGTGACCACCTCGTCGAATCGCTGGTCGACCCTCTGGAACCGCTCGTCGACCCTCTGGAACCGCTCGTCGATCTTGTCGAATCGCTGGTCGACCCTCTGGAACCGCTCGTCGATCTTGTCGAACCGCTGGTTCATATCGATGCGCATCCAAGTGATGCTGCCGGCGATGAGCAACCCGCTCAAGCCGACCAGGGATGCGATGATCGCCTCCATGTCGACAGTCTGCCACAGCCTGATGCTGATTGCAATGCGATTTTCTGACAATGGATGATATTTCGAGTAGGTGATAGTTCATATCTATCGCGACCCGGGTGCCGACCTGGCAGACTGCTGAGCAATGCCGCCGACGCCCCGATTCGTCGTTCCGGCGGAGAGCCTGCCCCGGACTCGATCCGGCGCCGGAATCCAGGTCTCGGCCACGAGACCGGCGCTGTCCGTGGAATACTCAGCACACTCCTAGCCTCGGACCCGACCTGAACCCGAGCAGCATTCCTGACCGGACATGAGCAGAGACAGGCACACCATGCGCGCAGCCCGACGAACCGACAGCGCGATGACGACCCTGGAATGGTTGATGATCGTGGGCGCCGTGTCCGGGTTGGCCGCCTTGGCGGTGGTGCTGGTGGCGGGGCTGGTGGACGACACGGCGGAGGGTGTGGCCGGCGGGGCGACCACCAACCCCGCCGCGGCGCAGGTCGCCGCGGGCAGGTCGCCGAGGAGGCCCGCAGGGCGGAGGGCGCCGGCGAGGGATTCGACACCTGGGGAGAGTGGAGCCGCTACTACACCGCCCGCTGCACCCGGCTGGCCGTTCTGTACAGCACCATCGAGGTCGAGGTGAGCGCAGAGTTCAAGCCGCCGCCGGGGAAGGTAGGCGACAAGCCGACCCCTGAGGAGCTGCGGGACGCGCACGAGGCTGGTCCCGAGCCGGGCAAGCCGCAGATTCTCTGCACGGTCGCCGGATAGGGCCAGGCCCCGCGCTCAGGGCGGACCCTTTCGGGTGACTTCACAGTGGACTTGCGCCAGCGCGGTGAACCCGGCGGCGGCCGCGATCAGCAGCAGCCACTCGTCGCTGGCCAGCCCCTCTGTCCTCGAGGCCCGCGACGGCCGCCGGGAAACCGACGCGGTATTCGTCCGGCCGAGCGTTGTACGAAACGAGCCGCATGGTGCCGCCCTTGTGGGTGATCTTGCGCTGCTCCTCCACGAGGCAGATCACCGGATGCGGGGTGCGGGTTCGAACTCGGTGGAGTGCGCCTCGGCCACCGAGAGGTCGGCGTCGATGAGGCGCACGTACTTGCCGACCATCCCGACGGGCGCCGCGGCGGTAGCATCCGACCCATGAAGGCGGTCGCCCATGCGCCTGCCCGCCGGCGGCTGGCGCGCCGCAACCAGCGGGGCGCGTTCGCCGCCGACTGGCTGCTGGTTATCGCTGCCGTCATGGGACTCGGCGGGCTGTCCGCCTACCTCGTGGAGGACTACGTCGAGTCCCTCACCCTGGAACGCTCCGCGGAGCAGCGCGACCTCACCGCCTACCTCGACGACGGCCGCGTGCTCAACCTCGAGCACCGCACGGTCCGCCACGCCGCCGCGGCGGCCGCCGCCGTCGTCGAGGAGGCTCTGTCGGTCGATCCGGACGACCCGCGCTTCCCCCGCTGGTCCGACTGGACCGCCCACTTCGACGCCAAGTGCCGGCGCTTGGCGCTCAGCTACAGCGAGCTCGACGGTTTCGCGGTCGCTTCGCTCTTCCTGCCGCCGCTGCGGCCGGAGAACAAACCCACCAAGGCGGAATACACGAGGGAGCCCTCCAGATCCCGAGAGCCGCTCACGGCCGCCGGCCTGGCCGACGCCGACTCCACCCCCTACGAGGGCGGCGCGACGGTCGCCGACCTCGCACTGCTGGCCAACCGGAAGAAGATCATGACGGGGGTCAACCCCGACCGCAAGAGATTCGCAGGGCTCCAGTCGGCGCAAAACGCTGTGTTCAAGGGCGCCGTGGCCTGGTGCTTCCTTCCGCGGTCGGTGTCGGCGGTCACCGCCGGCGGTCAGCTGGACGAGGACAACCTGCGCGTGCAGGCCGCCCGGACCTACGCCGCAGGCGTCGGGATCTCCGCGCGGACCGACGACCCGGAGAACCCGGGCGACAAGGCCCTGCCCGGCACCTGGCGCAACTGGGAGACCTACTGGGACGCCAAGTGCCGGAGAACCGCGGAGGTCTTCCGCGATTTGCGGGGCTTCACCGTGGACTCTCGGTTCGAGAAGCCTGGCGCCGTGCCCAGTCCGGACGATCTGATCAGCGATCGGAGCGGGCGCAAGTTCGCGGACGTCACCGCTGTCTGCGAGGTCGTGGCGGCGTGAGTCCACCGGGGCGGGCGCCGGCGCCGCGGCGCCGGTCGCGCCGGCATGCGGGCCTGGCGACTCTCGAATGGCTGCTGGTGGTGTCGGTCTCGGCCCTGCTGGCCGCGCTGGTCATCGCCCACGTGCAGCGCAACGTGGACCGCGGCGTGACCCTGATCGCCGACGCCTCCGACGCCGGACTCGGCGCGCCGGGCAGCCTGGACCGGGCGCAGGCGCTGGCCGACGAGCTGGCCTACCGGGTGCAGGTGGCGTCCCTGCAGTACGACCCCCGCGACTACCGCTTCCAGGACCCGTCGTTCTGGAGCGACCACTTCAGCACCCGTTGCCGGCGGATTCGGGAGATCTTCAGCGACATCGCCGCCGAGGACGTTCAGGTCACCGTCGAGACCGACTTCCGGTTCGGCGCGATTGAGATCGCGGGTCAGCGGATCAACCCCCGTGAGATCGGCGAGATCCCCTGGGTCTTCGGCGAGCAGGGCCACGACCCGGACCTTTTGAGACGAGGTGTCTTCGACCAATCGGAGCGAGGCCGGTATGTCCCTGCACAGACGGTCTGCCAGGTCTTCCTGAGCCATGGGGGATCGCGGACTCCGCCGCCATGACCCCCGGGGGCGGCTCGCCGTCGAGGCGGGGGCGCGGCGAGCGAGGCCTCGCCAGCCACGAGTGGCTGCTGCTGATCGCGGCGGCGGCATCCTTCACGGCGCTGGCGGTCTTCGTGCTGGCCGAGACCGTCGACGACGCCGTGGCGCGCGCAGGCGCCGACGATCCGGCCAGCCGGGCGTCGGCCGAGCGCGACGCTGCGCTGGTGGAGAACGAGGCGGTCACCATCGTGCCGGCCGACTGGAAGATGCGGCTCTGGGGCGAGTGGGCGGATTACTACGCCCGGCGGTGCCGCAACGTCCAGAACGCCTACCGGGCCCACGGCTACACGGTGGTCACCGCCGTCGACACCGACCTGCCGCCGTTCAAGCCCCCGAGCGACAAGAGCGACGAGGATCGCATGATCAAGGTGATCCCGGGACCGCCGGAGGTGAGAGCCTTCGAAGTCGGCGTCGCCGAGGCGCTGGCCCACGCCGACCCTCTTCCTCCCGCCCGCGGCAAGCCGCAGGCGCGCTGCGAGATCGAATAGTGCCCTGAGCGATCCGGCGCACACTCTGCCCCGTCATTCCGGCGAAGGCCTGCCCCGGACTCGATCCGGGGCCGGAATCCAGGCCCTGGCCACCCGACTGGCGATGCGGCTACGGATCCTCGATCTCGCATTTGATCTGAGCGGGTTCGCCCGACGCCGTCGGCTTCGACTTGACTGCGGCTGCCAGCTCGGCGGCGGTCGGGGCCTGGACGCCGAGTCCGTAGGGCGCCTCGAACTCAGCTTCGACCTCCACCGGGACGCTGCTGTAGAGGATCGCCAGCCGGCTGCAGCGGGCCGTGAAGTAGCGGTCCCACTCGCTCCAGGTCGCGAACGGTCCGCTGCCCGAGGTGTCGATGGTGCGGGCCTCCTGTTCGATCTGGCTTGCCGTGGCGACCGCGGCGCTGCGGTTGGTGGTGACACCGCCGCCGGTCTGCTCGGCGGTCTCGTCCACGAGCCCCGTGACGAGCACCACCGCCAGGGCGGCCAGTCCCGACACCGCCCCCACGATCATGAGCCACTCGAGCGTGGTCATGCCTCGGGTGTCCTGGAGTCGCCGCCGCGGCGGCCAGCTTCGCCCGCCGGGAGCCTTCATCTGATCATCACCCGCTCCTCGCGATCGGCCGGCTGTCACCTCAATCCTGCCACCGACGAAGGCGGAAGAGACCCCGGGGCGGTGGGCGCGCCTTGACAGCGGGTGTGCGGCGTTAGGCTCCGGACGGTGCGCACAGAAGGTCGTCGTCGACGCGTCCCGCACCGCCTGAGGCGCGGTCAACGCGGCGGCGCCATCAGCCTCTGGGTGGTGCTGATGGTGCCGGTTCTGCTGGGGTTGGGGTTCGCGGCCTTGGCCGTCCCCCAGCGCATGGCCGCCGAGAACACCATGGCGAGCGCATCCTCGGACCTGGCCACCATGGCGGTGGTCTGGCGCGACACCACCGGCATCCTGCAGGGCCCCCTCGACGGCTTCCCGCCCGACTGCTTCAGCGACGACGCCGAGGCGGCGGCCGCCTGCCACGCCTTCTGGGGTGTGCTGGCCCGCGACCTCAACAGCCAGGGCATCGATATCTTCTCGGTCCGGGGGTTCTACAGCGACTCGTACTACACCTCGCCGGACGCCGCGCTGCGACCGCCGTGCCGCATCTACGGAAGCACCCTGCTGCTCGACGCCAACCATGTCGCCGTCGCCGCCGACTGGTACGGCAACTGGGCCGCCCGGCAACTGTGGCCCGACGGCATCCGCATGGCCTCGGAGTCGGTGGGCCACTTGAACGTGCTGTTCGTCGAGACATCCGGCGCCCCGGCCACTCCCGAGGAGAAGGGGAACGAGTGCGGGGACCGGTTCGACATGGTCGACGACGACGGGGTGGCGCACTGGCTGTCGGAGCAACGACCCGAGGCGCGCCGGCTCTCGGAGTCGCTGGCGTTCCGCAACACCTTCGAGGGCTGAGGCCTGCGCCCGCAGCGCCCCTCGGCGCGCCTCTCCCCGCAGCGGTCCCCCCGGCGGGTTCGGGCCGTGCGGCTGCTGGTGGTCCCCGGGCTGCTGGCGGCGTCTCTGGCGCTGCCCCTCGTGGCGTCGAGCACCGCGCAGGCGCAGACGGTCACACCGGTCACGGTGACCACGTCGGTGTCGGTGAACCCGCGACCCGACCACGTCCGTCTCGGCTGGGTTCCCCAGGGGGACGGCCCCAGTCCCGAGTCGGACTTCTCGGTGCGCGACAACGATGAGGTCACCGTCGAACGCTGCGCGGTGCGGCCCGACGGCACCGAGGACTGCGCGGTGCTGACCGCTTCCTGCGGCGCCGTGTTCGAGGACATGGAGGCCCTCTTCGAGATCCTCGACGAACTGTCGGTGAAGCTTAAGGCCGGCTGGGAGTCCCAGGACGACGCCGGCGACGGGCTGCCGGCGGACTACCCGCTGCTTCCCGCGGCCGGCGACTACAGCAGCATCGGCATGGCCCATTTCCTGCAGGCCGCCTGGGGGCTGCTGCCGCTGGAGTACATGTTCCTGGATTGGGACATGGCCTTCCCTCCCCCCAATCGGATCAACAGTCCGTCGACCCTGGCGACCACTCTCAATACCCGACTCGAGGGAACGGGTCGCTCCCGCTACCGCTACGAGGCGATCCTCCGACACCACACGACGGGCGCCTGGAACGTCCGCACCAAGCACAGCGCCGATCGCCAGATCGCCGCCGGCGGCGCCGAGGCCACCGAGGTGGCGGCCTGGATCACCGGCAACGAGGTCGGCGTGCCGGAGTTCCCGGTCTTCACCCTGGGCGCCCTGCTCCGCCCGGCGACGCTCGCCGTCCGCCCGACGCCCGACCCGTCGTCGAGTTTCAGTAAGGCGCTGGACCGGCTCACCGGATCCAGGTCGTTCGCGGACTGGAAGGCCGATCTGCAGAGCAAGCCGCTGAAGGAGGTGGCCGAGGCGCTGGGCGACCGCCTCAGCGCCGAGGACAGCTCTCGGCTGGAAGCGGTGCCGGAGACGGACGAGGGCAGGGCCGTACTCGACGGCCTCAAGGAGAGGTTCAATGCGGCCGAGGGCCTAGCGGGGAAGCTGGCCGGCTCGCACCACTCCGACGCGCTGCCCTACCAGGTCCGCGCCGTGCTGGCCTACCTGAAGCTGATCATCGAGTCGCCCGATGACCGCGCCGGCGGCTTCGGCGGCGGCGCTCGCTCCTACGAGGGCATCCACCTGATGCCGTTCCACGTCCTCTTCGAGGCGCCCGAGTTGGTTCCGGGACTGCTGGAGCTGTTCGGGCGGACGCGCCCGGAGTACCGATCGGTCCGGGACGTCCGCTTCGGCGGCGCCGGCCCCGGCACCTTCTACGAGCAGCGCGCCGAGTCGCTGCTGGCGGACATGTTCGAGTACTGCGCCACGCAGTTGGTGCTCCACGACGAGCAGTACGTCCGCTGGGACGACCCTTACGCCGGAGGTTCCGCCGCGACCGGGCGCTACGCCAGCTTCGAGCTCGCACGCCAGGACCCCCTCACGTCCCGCACCGGCGCCTCCGGGGTCAGCCTCGATAGGTCCCCCGCCTCGCCGGCAACAGGCTCGATGCTGCGCCTGCGGGCGAGGGGGACCGAGCTCGGCGAGACGCGGCTGTGGTAC
>JAPPKQ010000456.1 GCA_028819945.1 bacterium
GCGGCGCTTCCCCCCGTTGGCCGGTCAGGTGGATAGGGTGGGCTTGGTTGTCTCGGTGTGACGGTAGTTGAGTTCGTATTGTTCCGGTGTGAGCATCCGGGCAGGCTGGTGTGGCGCCTGGTGGTGTTGTAGCGGCCGAGCCATTCGAAGACGGATCGGCTCCCGGTGCCGCGCACGGTGGTTGTTGCCCCCGACGGGCTGGTGTGCTTCGGCGTGGACGCCGCCGCCATCGAGGATGACTGCAGCTGCCGGCTCTGGGACGCCGGGCGCCGCCGGCGCTTGGTCTGGGATCGCCTCGGGGAAGACCCACCTGAGGGACTCGGAGGAAAAGCCCGACATCTACCTGGAGGTCGGTGCCGGCGACGGGCGCCTGAGCGGCTGCAGCTACGTGCTGGGCCTGGACCTGCACGCCGAGGAGCGCCGCCTGCGTTGCAGAGACTCCCAGACCGGCCGATGGCTCCCCGACCCCGGGGACCTCGAGCACACAGACGACGCCAGCCGCCAAAGCGAGACGCGCTCGAGTCCCGAGCCGCGGCCGCGGAGGCCGAGGTAGCCGCCCTGCGCGCCCGGCTGAACGACCAGAAGTAAGCTTGAGCGCCGCGAGCGGGCGCACGCAGCGGGCTCGCTGTCCAAGGGGGCGATCTTGAGCAACTCCCTAACTGGCCGTTGCCTCTGCGGCGCGGTGCGCTACGAGATCGACGGGCCGGCGCGGCCGGTCTGGAACTGCCACTGCCACCGGTGCCGGCGCTGGACGGGCCATTTCATGGCCGCAACATGCTGCGAGTACGACGATCTCACCTTGATCGAGGACGGAACACTGCACTGGCACCACCCCGCTGACGACCCGAACGTGGCCTACGGGTCCTGCCGGGAGTGCGGCAGCTCGCTGTTCTGGCGGGTTATGGACCCCCCGCCGGAGGGACCGTACGCGCAGACCCGCTGCACGTGGATCTGCGCCGGCACGCTGGATCCCCCGACCGGCCTGTCGAGCGAGCGCGCCATCTTCTGCGCCGACGCCAGCGACTACCACGCCCTCGACCGGAACATCGAGACCCGGCAGCGGGAGTAGCCGAGCGACGGCACTGCGCGGCCCGAGGCTCACGGATTCCAGAGACCGATCAGTCCGGTGGCGGCGAACCAGTGGCGGGCTCTTCCGGGGCGCCCGGCGGGCACACCGGTCAGGGGTGTGAGGATCCCGCGGTCGGCGAGGGCACTCAGCGCGGCCAGGCCGCTGCGCTCGCTGACACCGACCAGCGCTGACACGTCGACGGCGCTGAGGACCGGTGCTGCCGGCAGGTGCTCCAGCAGCGCCCGCGCGCTGTGGTCGCTTCGCATATCCGCCACCAGTTCATCCCATTGCGCCAGCAGGTGCGACGCCTGCCCCACGAGGTGCTCGGTGGTGGCCGCGGCTCGAACGGCGGTCTCAGCGAACCAGCGCACCCACGCATCCGTGTTGCCCTGCTCGAACATGTGCAGCCCCGAGAGATAACCGCCCGGGTCCCGGACGATCGCCGTGCTGATCGGAGCGGTGGCGCGTCGCGTCGCACCTTCGCGTCGCAACGCCCGGCAGACGAGGACTCTCCCCAGCCGGCCGTTGCCGTCGCCGTAGGGATGGATCGCCTCGAACTGGGCGTGCACCAGCGCTGCACGCGACACCGCATCGAGTTCGCTGCGGCTGTCGGCGAACCGCAGGAGATCGTCCATGAGCCGCGGAACCTCCCGCGGCGGGGGCGGGACATAGGAGGCGTCGAGCGGTGAGCTGCCGCCGACCCACCCCAGAGACGGACGGAAGGCACCGACCAGATGCGCAGGGAGACTGCTGTAGCGCATCAGGTGCCGGTGCCAGTCGTGCAGAGTCGCGACGCTCAGCGGCTCGGTCGCGGCCGCGAGAGCGCGGTCCATGACCGCCAGGTTGTCGGCGATCCATCCTGCGGTGCCGCCGGTTCCCGCCTTCTCGGCGACGAGAACCGACTCGATCGGTTCGCGCAGCCCCTCGATGCCTGAGGACGCCACGCCTTCGTGACGGAGCAGCAGGCGAGCCAGCGGCTCGAATCGCGCAGGCAGGCCGGCGTCGGAGAGCCGCAGCGCGGCGACGGCACGCTCGGCCGCCCGGGCCGTAGCGGTCGACACCGTGAGGTTCCGCTGTTCGAGAGGCGCCGGCACCCAGGACCAGACGCGTCGCCCACGCCACTCTGAGGCCAAGCGGCGACCCGCAGAACTGTCCACAGCCGCCACTATAACGAAGGATAATAGTATAGTCTTCCGAAACTGTGCAGTTGCGGAAACTTGTCGCTGCTGTCGAGCGCTCTCCGACCGGCAGCGGCGACTCTCGGAGGTTCTAGCGAGGAAGTGAACCCTCGGCCCTGGCAAGCGTGCCGATCTGCTGCCGTCTCTCAATGTGAGGGGCCACTCATGAGACTCTCACCGCGTCGGCCCCTGGCATCCGTGAGTGCATGTATAATGCATTCATGCCGCACGTTCAGGTCCGGAATGTCTCACCGGAGGTTCACGAGGCGCTTGTGCGAAGGGCGGCGGGCGCGGGGCAGTCGCTCCAGCAGTTCTTGACGGCTCAACTCGCCAAGTTCGCCGCCACTCCCACGCTGGCGGAGGTCTTGGATCGGGTGGAGGCCCGCAGTCTGGGCAGCCTCACCGCGGCGCAAGCTGTGAGCGACCTCGAAGCCGAGCGTGCTCGTCGTTGACGCCTCGGTCGTTGCCCCGGCAGTGGCTGACGGCGGCGGCGACGGCCGCCGCTACCGGCGGCGGCTGCGCGGCGAGCGGCCGGCGGCGCCTGATCTCCTGCGGGTGGAGGTTCTGGCGGTGCTCCGGCGGCAGCACCGACTCGGAGGACTCGACGCCGGTCGGGTCGCAGCGGCCGTCGACGATCTGCTCGACCTGGAAGTCGAGGTCTATCCGACAGGGCCGCTGCTGAGGCGGGCCTGGGAACTCCGGGAGAACGTAACTTCCTACGATGCCTGCTACGTGGCGCTCGCCGAGGCGCTGGGATGTCCGCTCCTTACCGCTGACGCCCGCCTCTCCCGAGCCAGCGGCCCCGCCTGTGACATTGAACTCATCAGTACGTGAGTGGTCACAGCCTTCATCTGGCGGGTGCGGCTACCCTCGGCGGGTGGAGGTTCTGACGTAGTGGGCGGCCCTCGGCACCGCCGCAAACCTGGGCGGGTGACGCCGAAGGGGACCCGACCGGGGGAACGTCCGGACGGACCGAATCGGCCGAAGTCGGCCGCGGACTACCTGCTGCGCAACGCCGGGCGCATCGCGTCTAGGAGGGTCGACATCGACGAGGCCGAGGAGTGGGCCTCGGCGCTGCAGATCATGTTCCGCCCCGTGGGCGAGGAGACCGAGCCGGATCTGGACGCGTCGGACCTGCTGGCCGAGGCGGGCCGGCGGGGCGGCACGGCGGCGGCGGTGCTGTCGGCGGCGCTGGCGGTCTTCGGCCCGCCGGAGTGTCGCGGCGCGGCGCGGGACCAGACTCGGCGGCTGATCGAGAACGGCGCCTGGGTGCCTGCCTGGGCGGAGGCGCTGGGCGACGTGGTGCCGCAGCGGGCGATGCTCCTCACCGACGTGTGGGAGGACGACTACCTGGTGCTGGTCGACTTCGTGCGTCCCGACGGCGCGGTCTGCGCCGTGGGCGTCCACGTCGACCTGGTCCTCGAAGGCGTGGCGCACCACTTCGTGCGCGGTCCCTCCGCCGAGGCGATCATCGATGAGGGCGGGAGTCCCGACGGCGCCGTTGTGCGGCCGGTCAGCCTGACCGACGCCCGGGCGATGATCGACGCCGGAATGGAGCTCCGGGATCTCAGCGACCTGCCCGAAGTCTCCGACGAGGATGACGAGTGCTACCGGCTCGACGAGGGGCTGCGTCCCCTGGTGGAGCAGCGGATCGGGCTGCTGCCGTCCGGCGGCGACGCGAGCCGGCCCCGACCGCTCACGAAGCGGCAGATGGTTCGGACCGTGCGGCGGGTCGCGGCTCGCTCGAAGAGCCTCGACCGCGCCGACGTCGAGCGCCTAGCGGACAGGATCGCCTTGTTCGGGGAGTACTGCAACGATCGGGATCCGCTGCGGTGGAGCCCGAGGAAGACTCATGCCTTCCTGGCCGAATGGATCCCGTGGAAGACGGTCCCCGACGCCGACGAGCACGATGCGATCGAGGCCGTGTTCCCGCACTGGATCGAGTACGCCGCCGAAAGCCGGGGCCTCGATGCCGAGAGGCTCGCGCTGAACCTGTCAGCGGCGCAGGCGTCCTTCGCCGACATGCGCGCCAACGCGGCCGACCCGGCCATGCGGAGCCCCGTCGCGAACCTCTTCTGCGAGATGCGCGAGGACGGGGTCGACCTTTCCGACGCCGACGCGGTGGAGGCTTGGCTGGACCGATTCCTGGCTCGCGCCCGCAGCGAAGGCCGCTGACGGGCCCGATGCCGCGCCTACCGGACGCCGCTGGGGTCCCGCGCGCCGTAACCGGTGGAGGACGCCGGGCCGCTGTCGCCCGTGGGGGTTGAAGGCTCGGGGTCGCCGGTGCCGGAGTCGGCGCCGCCGGCGGCGGGGAGCGGGGGCGCCGCGGCCAGGTCCGGGTGGAAGTTGGCGGTCACGGCGGTGCCGCGGGCGGGGACGGGCAGGTAGCCGGTCTGCTCGGCGGCGGGGATGGTGGGGTGAGTCATCACCCGGTAGCCCACGTAGCCGGCGATGAGGGCGTGGACGGCGGCCAGAGCGATGAAGAACGCCGCCGTGCCCGCGGCGCCCATCACGGCGCCGGTGACCGCCGGGAAGATCGCCGCGCCGGTGCCGGTGACGCGCGCCAGGGTGGCGCTCGCCGAGGTGATCTGGCTGGGGGCGACGCGGTCCACGGTGAGGGCCACGGCGAGGGAGTGCAGCGGGAAGCTGAGCCCGCCGAAGAGGAACATGAGCAGCAGCGAGGGCGCCGAGCCCGGCACGGTCAGCAGCGACCCGGCGGCGGCGAGGGCGGCGGCGGTCGCGGTGACGCCGAGCACGCCGCGCCGGCTCAGGCGGTCCGACAGCCAGCCGATGGGCAACTGGAACACCACGGCGCCCAGCGGCGCGGCCGCGGTGAACAGTGCTATCCGCCCTCCCGAGAGCCCCTCGGAGGAGGCGTAGACGGCGGCGAGACTCAGCAGCGTGCCGTGCGCGGCGCCGGTCAGCAGGGCCGTGACGGCCCCGGTCGGCATCGCCGCTAGGAGGCGCCGCAGCGGGAGCGGTTCGATCGTCACCTGCGGGGCGCTGGTGCTGGCCGACAGGGCGACTGGCACGAGCGCCAGCGAGATCAGCACCGACACCACCACGAACAGCTCGAAGCCTGCTGGGTCGCCGCCGGACAGGAGCAACTGGCCCGACCCCAGGCCGCCCATCATGACGACCATGTAGCCCGCCAGGACCCTGCCCCGGTTGGCGTTGGTGGCCATGTCGTTCAGCCACGACTCGGCCACGACGTACAGGCCGGCCATGCACAGCCCGAAGGTGAGCCGCAGCAGCGCCCAGGCGGCCGGGTGGACCCATACGGCGTGCAGGATGGCCGCGCTCGAGGCCAGCGACGCCAGCGCCGTGAAGACCCGGATGTGGCCCACGGCCGCCACGAACCGCACTGCGACCGCCGTGCCGAACAGGAACCCCACGAAGTAGGAGGCCATCACCGCCCCGGTGACGCCGAAGCCGAACCCCTCGAGGTCGGCCCGGACGCCCAGCACCGAGCCCTGCAGGCCGTTGCCGACCATGAGGAACGCCATGCCGACCAGCAATGTCCTCACGGCCTTGCCGCTGCGAACCGATGGACCGTTCACCTTCGCCCTGTCCCGCCTCTCGGACCGGGGCGACCGCCCCGAGCCCGGCTACAACACTCTGATCAACCCAACCTACCGGTCTGCGATTCCGAATCGTGGTGCTGTTCCACGATGCGGGCCAAATGTCACACCGGACATTGGTCACACGGGCGGCAATGCTGGTCGGGTGGCCAGGTCCTAGATTCCGGCCTACGCCGGAATGACGACGGGGGCCGGAATGACGATGGGTGGCCGGAATGACGGCGGGTGGCCGAGACGTGGATTCCGGCCCCGGATCGAGTCCGGGGCACGCTCTTCGCCGGAATGACGATGTTTGCGGCGTGGAATCCTCGGTCGGTGGTGCTCGCTTGTCCGCGCACGCTCTGGGGGCTCAGGACGTTAGGGGAGGCTCTCGATCGTCCAGATCCCGCCGCTCTGGCTGGCGGCCAGGCCGTTCAGATTGATGTTCTCGGCGTTCATGACGGTGTTCCCCATGGTGATGCCGCCGATGTTGCCGTCGAGGAGCGCCGAGCCGTCCTGCTGGATCAGCATGGAGAACTCGTCGTAGTAGCAGCTGTCGCCCGGGTACAGGATCAGGCCCGGCGTGCACTGGCCGGTGCCGCCGCCGATGACATCGGGCGCCGGATCCTCCCCGTAGTCGAGGGCCGGGCCTCCGGCCGGGTCGGGGAAGCCGAACTCGGTCTCGATGCCGCAGGCCGCCACCGCCTGACCCAACAGCGCGCTCTCCTCCATCGTGAGGCCTTCCCCGGTCGGGTCGTCGCCGGAGAGGACGCCGATGATGCGCTCGCCCGCGGGGTCGCCGGCGAGCTGATCGATCAGGCATCCGATTTCGCCCGGGTCGGGGGCGGGGCCTTCGCCGGGCGGCGTGAGGGCCGCTGCCTCCTCGGGGGTGAGGCAGGAGATGATCCGCAGCGTCCCAGCGTCGCCCGCCGGCCCCTCGGCGGAGGCGAGCCCGACAGCGAGAGCCGGATCCTCCTGGAGTAGGCCAGTTAGGCAGTCACGGGTGCCTGCGCTGAAGCTCCCGGCGGTGGCCGAGAGCATCGAGACGTTCACAGAGACCAGATGCTCGGCGGTGAGGCAGTCCACGAGCGGGGAGGCGCCGCCCGCGCCGCCGATCAACAGGTCCCCCGCCGGTCCCATCAAAGGCGATGACAACATCGCCCCGAAGCTGGCGCCGAGGCGGATCTCGAGGCATGCGACCTCCTCGGGGCTCAGCCGGGCGGCGAGGTCCTCGCCGGTGGAAGTCACGTCGAAGTCCCAGAATTGGATCGACTGCTCACCCGCCGCGGGTGGCGCCGGAACCGCTGCCGGCTGCGGCGCCGGAGCGGGTGGCGCCGGGGTATCCGCCGGCTGCGGTGCCGGAGCGGGTTCCGCGGTGGGGGTCTCGGCCGGCTGCGGTGCCGGAGCGGGTTCCGCGGTGGGGGTATCGCCCGGCTGCGGTTCGGCAGTCGCGACCTGTGCTGCCGGATCCGATTCCTCCGCGGCACCGCAGCCGGCGACGACCGCGACCAGCAGGAGCGCCGCGGCAGCCCCGATCAAGGTGCGCTGGTCCGATGCCGCGAACTTGCGGCGGGCCGAGCCCGAAGCGGTCCCGTGAATTCGCGTCGCCGTCATTGCCGCACTCCGAACCCTCAGGTGCAATTCCTGGGTCGAATCGTACAACCCCCATGTCGTCGCCGAAGGTCACCCGGCGCGCCCGGCATGCCCCCACCCCCCGCCGGCCCGGCGCCCCCGTTGGTGTAGCCGCCAGGATACCCGCATAGACAACACGGCGCGGGGATGGCGGCGTCGCCGGCCGGGCGGGGTGCTATGGAGGGCGGGGCGCGCTGTCGTAGTCTGCGGCGATGGTGGTCCAGTCGATCGAACGCGCCTTCCTCTTGTTGCGCTTCCTGGCGCTCGGGCCCCTCGGTGTGACCGAACTGGCGGATCGGGCGCAGTTGCCCAAGAGCACCGTCGCCCGGCTGCTGTCGGCGCTGGAGTCCGAGCGCGCCGTGGAACAGGAGGCATCGAGTGGCTTGTACCGGCTCGGTCCGGGGCTGATCGACATCGCCGGGACCGTCGCACCGGGGCGCAACCTGATCTCGGCGGCTCGGGCCCATCTCCTGGAACTCGGCGATGCGTTCGGCGAGATCGCCGGGCTGTCGATCCCCGACGGTGGCGAGGTGTTCTACCTAGACCAGACCGAGTCGCAGTCGGAGGTGCAGGTGCGGGACTGGACAGGAGAGCGGATCCCGCTGCACGTGGTGTCCTCGGGGCTTGCCGTCCTGGCCCACCTGCCGTCTGCGGAGCGCGAGGAGTACCTGGCGGGTCCGCTGGAGCCCTACACGGCGCGCACGATGACCGACCCTGACGCCGTCAGGACTCGGCTCGAGCAGATCCGCAGCATCGGCTACGTCTGGGTCTACGGGGAGTTCGTGGAGGACCTCAACTCGGTCGCCGCCGCGGTGCTCCGCTCCGACGGGCAGCCGATGGCGGCGCTGCACGTCCACGGGCCCGCCTACCGCTTCCCCGACCCCGACCGGGCACACGACTTCGGCATTGCCGTGGCCCGCGCCGCCGAGGGCCTCGCGGCGCAGTTGAACGCCTGACGGCCCGAGTCTCAAGCCGAACTGCTGGAGACTGGATTCCGGCCCCGGATCGAGTCCGGGGCAGGCTCTTCGCCGGAATGGCACTCCGGGGGCCGGAATGACGGGGGGCGAGGCCAGGGTGGCGCCGATCCGGGAAGGCGGCTAGCGGCGGGAGCGGATCTCCTCGCTGATTGCGGGAATGACCTCGTGCAGGTCGCCGATCACCGCCCAGTCGGCCTTCTGCACGATGTTGGCCCCGGGGTCGAGGTTGATGGCCAGGATGTGCTTCGAGCCCATGGCGCCCACCCAGTGCTGGATGGCGCCCGAGATGCCCGATGCGATATAGATCTCCGGGGCGATACGGGTGCCGGTCTGGCCGACCTGGTCGGCGTGGGGCCGCCAGCCGTTGTTGGTGACCGCACGGCTGCAGCCCACCTTGCCGCCCAGCAGTTCGGCGAGCTCCTCCAGCAGCGCGAATCCCTCCGCCGAGCCGACGCCGCGGCCTCCGCCCACCACCACCGGGGCCGTCGAGAGGGTCACCCCGGCGCTGAGGACCACCCGGTCGCGCACCACCGTGCGCGACAGCGCCACATCCAGGTCCACCTCGAACTCCTCGACGGCGGGCTCGGTCGGCGTCTCGGCCGCCTCCGCCGCCACGGCGTGCAGTCCGCAGCTCAGCAGCGGCACGTCTGCCGACAGGGTGACGTCCTCCAGCAGCGATCCGCCCCACTGGATGCGGGTGATCGACCAGTCGGCGGGATCCACGTCGAGGCAGTTGGCCACGAACGGAGCGTCGAGCCGGGCCGCTGCCTGTGCCATCACCTCGTTGCCGCGGTCGCTGCCGCCGGCCAGCACCGCGGCGGGTGCCAGCCGCGGGACCATGGCGGCCATCACTTCGCCCCAGGCCTCGGGCCCGAAGTCCGACAAAACCGGATGCACCACGGTGTGGACCCGTGCGGCGGCGTGCGCACCGGCCTCGGTCACCAGCGCGGCCTCCTCGCTGCCGATGAGGGCGGCGTGCATCGGGACGCCCATTCGGCCCGCCAGGGCGCGCCCGAAGGTCAATGCCTCGCGGGCCGCCTCGGCCATGGTGCCCCGGTCGTGCTCGAGGACCACCAGCAGCATCAGAGCAGTCCCGGGTAGTCACCGGGCGCGATCGAGGCGGCGCGGCCGGTTTCGGTACGAGCATGGATTCCGGCCCCGGATCGAGTCCGGGGCAGGCTCTCCGCCGGAATGACGTCGTGAAGGCGCGATCGAGCCGACACCTACAGCAGTCCCAGTTCTGCCAGCACGTCGACCACCGCGGATGCGGCGGCGGGGCCCTCGCCCAGGATCACGGTCTCGGAGACCACGTCCGCGGGACGGTGCAACCGGCGCATGCTCTGCCCCCCTCGCGGGGCCTCCATGGCCAGCTCGCCGACCTCCAGTCGCTTCGACGCCAGGCGCCCGCGCATCGTGGGGTAGCGGGGCAGATTGATGCCTTCCTTCACGCCCACGGCGGCCGGGATGGGCATCTCGTACACCTCGAAACCGGAGTCGGTCTGCCGCCGCGCCCGGACCGTCGTGCCGTCGATCTCGATGCCCTTGATGCCACCCACGATGGGCCGGCCCAACGCAAAGGCAACGCGGACGCCCACCTGGAAACCCCCCGAGTCGGCCGACTCGTTGCCGAAGATCAGCAGGTCGAAGGGCCCTTCCGCCTCCTCGAGGGTCTCGATGGCCGACGTCAGTGCCCGGGCGGTGCGCTGAGGATCCCAAGCGGAACCGTCGGTGGGCACCAGCACGCCGTGGTGGGCGCCCACCGAGGCGGCGTAGCGCAGCTGCTCGGCAGCCTCGGGGGGTCCCAGGGTCAGAACCGTCACCTCGCCGCCGTGGGCCTCGGTGAGTTGCACCGCCTCCTCCACGCCGCACTCCTCGTGCGGGCTGGTGGTGAAGCCCAGGTGGGCGGTGTCAACCTCCTGGCCGTCGGGGGTCACGTTGATCCGGGCACCCGGGGCCGGCACCCGCTTCACGCAGCAGCAGATGCGCATCGTCGCTCCCTCGTCGCCTCGACCCGCCGGCTCTCCCGGTGGCTCAACCCCGCAGCCGGGTGTCGTCGGGATCGAAGACCGGCCCGGTGCCCGCCACGCGGACCGGGAACAGCTCGTTCATGTACATCACCTGCAGTTCGGTGCCCGGCCCGGAGAGCTCGCGCGGCAGGTAGCCCATCAGCAGGTACCTGTCCAGCGAGGGACCCGGCCCGGCGCTCGTGACCCGCGAGACCCGGCCGTGGCTGTCGGTGATCCGCTCGCCGCCGGAGGTGAGGATGGGCTCGTTGCCGCCCTGCATGTAGCGCTTG
>JAPPKQ010000164.1 GCA_028819945.1 bacterium
GGTCCCCAGGCAGCGCGGACCTAAGGCCACGTTCTCGAGGGCGCTGAGGTGCCCTAACAGCCGCACGTCCTGGTTGGCGTAGCCGACACGCCGCTGCTCGGGCGGCACCCAGATCCCCCCGGCAGGGTCGTCCACGACGCGTCCCGCCAGCGTGATGCGCCCCGCCTCGGCGGCCTCGAGGCCCGCCAGGCAACGCAGCAGCGTTGTCTTGCCCGATCCATTGGGGCCCATGACAGCGATGATCCCACCGGCGGGGACGTGCAGTTCAAGTTCGAGGGTGAACTCGCCCAGGCACACGCGGACATCCGCCACGATGCCACTTTCGGTCCCACGACTTGCTCCAACCCCTCCGCTGCCGGCGGCTGCGCCATCTTGGCCGGCTTGCGAGGGTGGGGGTGCCGGGGGCCAGCGCAGGCGGCCATTCCGAGGCCGCCGGAGCGCCCCCGGCAGCGCCGCCCGGACACCCGCGCCACCACCGGCGCGACGCCGGCCGCCCACCCCCCTCATCGGGTCAGCCAGCGGTCGCGGAGGGCCACCAGCACCACGATCGAGACGGCCAGCAGCACCACGCTGAGGGCCACGGCCTCGGCCGGGCGACCCGCCTCCAGGGCCTCGAAGGTGGCCAGCGGCAGCGTCTGCGTCCGCCCCCGCAGGTTGCCGGCGAAGGTGATGGTGGCTCCGAACTCGCCCAGGGCCCGAGCCCAGGCCAGCGCCGCACCGGCGGCCAGGGACGGCGCCGCCTGCGGCAGCATGACCCGCCGGAAGGCCACCGACCTGCGGGCCCCCAGCGTGCGGGCGGCCTCGACGAGCCCGGCGTCGGCGCTGCGCAGCCCCGCCTCGGCGGTGATCACGAAGAACGGCATGGCCACGAAGGTTGCGGCCACCACCACGCCGGCGGTGCTGAACGGCAGCGACCAGCCGAAGGTGGCGTCGAGCCATTGTCCCAGCAGCCCGCGCCGCCCCAGGGCGAACAGCAGGGCGGTGCCGGCCACCACCGGCGGCAGCACCATCGGCAGCAGCACGGCCACCCGCAGGAGCCGCCGCAGCGACGCCCCGCAGCGTGACAGCGCCAGCGCCAGCGGCAGCCCCAGCAGCACCGATGCCCCCGCTGCCACCGCACTGGTGACAGCCGAGATCACCAGGGCGTCGCGCAGGCGCGCCGAGCCCAGCAGCGACGGCAGGTCACTCCAGGGGGCCCGCTGCAGCAGGCCGATGATCGGGACCACGAGCAGCGCCAACCCGACCCCCGCGGGCAGCCAGAGCCCGCCGACGGCGCGCTGGCGCACCTCCCGCCGCGACCGCGCCGCGCCGCGCGCCGCCGCCGGCGCGGGTGCACCGGCCGGTGAACCTCCGGGAACGTCAGGGCGGACCGCGCTCACGGCGCCTCGAATCCGGCGCCGGCCAGCAACTCCTGCGCCGGCGGCGACAGCACGAACGCCACGAAGTCGGCGGCCTCGGGGCTCTCGCTGAGCAGCGCCACGGGGTAGGCCGTGCTGGCGGGGTGGTCGATGTCGATGCCCGTGACGGCGTCGCCGGCGGCGGTCAGGTCGGTGATGTACACCACGCCGGCATCCACCTCACCCAGCAGCACCTTCGTGAGCACGCCCCGCACGTTGGGCTCACGGGTGTCGGCCGCCGCCACCAGTTCGGGTCCGCCCACCTGCTCCGCCAGCGCGCCGCACGGCACGTCGGGGGCGCAGAGGGCCAGCACCAGATCGCGGTCGGTGAGGGAGTCCAGGCCGGTCACGCCGGCGGGATTGTCCGGCGGCACAGCGATGGCCAGGCGGTTCCGGGCGAAGACCGTCACCTGCCGGGCGTCCACCTGCGTCGCGGTCCGCTCGTCGGCCGCGGCGATCACGTCGGCGGACGCCCCGGCGTTGATCTGGGTGGCCAGGCGGCTGCTGCCGGCGAACTGCAGCGTCACGTCCACGTCCGGATGGGCCGCCTCGAAGGCGGCGGCGATGTCGCCGAACACGTCGGTCAGCGAGGAGGCCGCGAAGACGGTCAAGCTGCGGCGTTCGGCGGCGTCGGGGTCGTCGCCGCAGGAACCTGCCGCCACCAGCACCGCCCCGCACGCCGCCAGTGCCGCGGTGGCCCGCAGCGCAACCCGCACCCGCCACCCGACGCACGCCTCGGACACGGGTTGCTCACGATCGGGGACGCTCGATGACGACGGTGGTGGACTTGACCACCGCCACGGCCTCCACGCCCGGTGCCAAGCCCAGGTCCTCGGCGGCCTCCCGGGTCATGAGCGAGACCACCCGGTAGGGCCCGGCCTGGATCTCCACCTGCGCCATCAACTCGTCGGTCCGGACCCTGGTGACCAGACCGCTGAACCGGTTGCGGGCCGAGACCCGGCTCTGGCCCTCGCCGGGGGCGTCGGCCCGCTCGGTGGCCAGCCGGGCGAGGTCCACCCCGTTCACAAGACGCTGGCCGCCACCGGTGCGCGCCACCGCCAACTGCCCCTCGTCGGCCCAGCGCCGCACGGTGTCCACCGAGACCCCCAGCAGTTCGGCGGCGTGGCCGATCCGGTACAGGGGATCCCCCGGCGATCCCGGAGCGCGGTCCTGGTGTCCTGCCGGCTCGGGAACGCGAGGTCCAGAACTCGGATTGTCGGAACTTAGATCACCATATAGCTCGGCCACACGAGGATTCTAACGAGAAAAGCTGGCACTCTCGGAATCGAGTGGCTGCACGGCGAAACCGCTCCGGTGGCTCCTAGGGTTTCGGCGCAACCCATTCGACCGGAGAGCCCCGGCTGGGGCGTCCCCGCCCACCCGGAGGAGTGCCGCCATGAGCACTGCTGCACAACTGGCCCAGGCCACCGAGATCGATGACGCCGCCGGGCTGCTCGACGCCTGCGGCCAGGATCCGTCGCGCATCTGCAACTGGGTCTTCGACCAGACTGACAACGGCTTCCTCGCCGCCGCCACCGAGTGGGTGGTCGAGCGGCCCATGAAGGTGGTGCTGATCGCCCTCGGGGCCTACATCATCAGCCGCCTGGCGCGACGGGCCGTGCGCCTGGCGGCCAAGCGCATCGTGGCCACGACCACCAGCGCTCGCTTGGCCGGCATCCGCGCCCAGGGCCCGATGAAGATCCTGGCCGACGCCGAGGAGAACAAGCGCGCCCAGGCCCGCGCCGACACGATCAGCTCGGTGCTGTCCAGCGTGATCACGGCGCTCGTCTGGAGCGTGGCCGCCCTCATGATGCTGGGCGTCTTCGACATCAACATCGGCCCGCTGCTGGCCGGCGCCGGCATCGCCGGCATCGCCATCGGCTTCGGCTGCCAGACCGTCGTGAAGGACTTCATGTCGGGGCTGTTCATGCTGATCGAGGACCAGTTCGGCGTCGGCGACGTGATCGACGTCGGCCCCGTGACCGGGACCGTGGAGGCGGTCTCGCTGCGCACCACCACGATCCGCGACGTGTCGGGCACCGTCTGGCACGTTCCCAACGGTGAGGTGGCCCGGATCGGCAACTACTCCCAGTTGTGGTCGCGGGCGCTGCTGGACATCGAGGTGGCCTACGAGACCGACCTGCGCTTCGCCGAGGGGGTCATCCAGCGGGTCGCCAACGAGATGTGGGACGACCCCGAGTGGGGCGGCGACGAACTGATGGAGGCGCCGGAGGTGTGGGGCATCCAGAGCCTCGGCGCCAGCGGCATCGCCATCCGTCTCGTCGTGAAGACCGAGCCGTCGGTGCAGTGGAAGGTGGAGCGGGAGCTGCGCCTGCGGATCAAGGAGGCCTTCGACGAGGCCGGCATCGAGATCCCGTTCCCGCAGCGCACCCTCTGGTTGCGCGACCAGGGCCGGCACCAGCTTGCCGAGGCCCCGGATCCGTCAACGATCAAGACGGTCGAGCCCCCCCGCCACCAAACCGTCGTCTCCGACGCCGACGGCGATTAGACGACCTCGGCGAAGGACTCCTCTCGAAAGACGATCTTGAAGCGCGCCTTGGTCCGGCCGTTGTGCAGGCTGACCTCCCCGCACTCGTACGTATCGGCGTTGTTCAGCGCCGCCTCGAGTTGGGCGAAGACCTTTGTCTTGTACTCCGTGTCGGTATTGCCCTCCAGATGGGCGCCCTTGGTCTCGACGACGAGTAGTTGCATGTTGTCGTCACCGTTGCGCGCCGTGGCGACGAAGTCCGGCCAGATCCGGTCCTGGTTCCAGCCGCGGAGGTAGTACTCGTGCTGCTGGCGCACGGCGACGCGGTGCCACCACTGGATGGCCTCGTGCTGGTCGATGTAGAAAGCGAACTTCTTCTCCAAGCCGGTATCGAACTGACTCTCGAAGACCGGATCGAAGAGACTCTTCTGCACTGGACTACCCGGGGTGCGTTCCAGGGAGTGGTCGTCGGCCGCGACTGACAGACTGAACTCTTCAGGCATCTTGAAATTCGGCTCGCGGGCTTCGAGGTCGAACCTGATATCACCGCTTCTGAGCTTCCCGCGAAACACCGCCTCGGCGTTTTGCTCAACCTGGCTCGCGATGTTCTCCCGCAGACCTACGACGCGCTCGCGCCGATCGGCGTAGATGTCGTCGTCGCTCACACCTTGGGCTCGTAGCGATTCGATCACCTCCTCGGCAATGCGGGCCGCCTGCCACGGGTTGGGCACGATGTCGGTGAGTTGACGGCTCAGCCATGGCAACATCATTGCCGTGTCCGTCTCGATCCGCTCGCGTCTCGTCTCGGGCGACTCGTCGTCGCCGATGTCGACGCTGGTGGTCTCCTCGTAGACACCTGCTCCGGGGTGGCGCTCCCCCGGATCGGCAGGTGCGGTGATCGTCCCCCAGTCGACGAGGGGGAGGATGTGCCGCTGGTAGTCCAACTCCCGCCAGCCGTCGCCGTGCCGGTGAAGCACCTTCGGTAGGAAGATGTCTTCCCCGGCGAAGCGCTTCCGGCGCCTCACCGTCCGCACCTGCGTATCGGTGGCGTCGCCCGGATGGATGTCGTGGGACAGGCCGGTGAGACCCTCGTGCTCCAATCCGTTCTTGACTTGCCTCACGGCCTCGTCGACCGCTGTTTGCCAGCAGTGGACGTAGCACTGGTCGAGGCCCGGCTCTCCGGTGCGCCGCGCGTGCGGCTGGCGCATGACGCGGCCGGTCAGCTGGGTGATGGCCGTCTGGCTGCGCGTGTTGTCGAGGATCACCAGGACGTACGCGAACGGGCAGTCCCAGCCTTCCATCAAGGCCGCCTTCGTGATGATCCATCGCACCGGTGAGTACTCCGAGAGCAGGTCCTCTCCGGCGATCTCGTCGCTCTCCGCCGACTTGACCCGCACGGCTCTCGGCGCTTCGCCGAGCTGTTGGATCAGGTGGTCGCGGACGTCCTCGGCATGGATCCGCCCAATGCCTCGCTGCTCCTTGCCGGTTCGCTCCACGCGCACGACGGCGATGGGTCGGATGTAGCGGCCCGTGTTGGCGTGCAGTCGCTGAGCCTCGGTGGTGAGCTCCGCGAGCCTGTCGTGGGCGCGTGCGACCGTGTCGCGCCACTCGCCGCGACTCGTGGTGACCACGACCGGAAGCTTGATCATCTCCTCCTTCTTGAGGTCAACACCGGACACGTCTACGAGGAGATTGCTGATCGCGCGGTTGGGCGTTGCGGACAGCTCGACCACGAGTCGTGGGTTGAGCCGGTTGACGGACCGCACGAACTCGTCCGCGCCCTTGCCGCCGTAGGCCTTATGCGCCTCATCGAGCACGACGACGGGACGGCGGACCTTGAGCAGGTTGAAGAGGCTGTGCTTGACGGTGCCGTCGTCGGAGCACTCCAGGTCGGGATTCTCAGCGAGCAACCCGGCGAGGGCTGGCTCGTCGTCCTCCGGGGGGAACAGGTCCGCATAACGACCCGAGTCTCGGAACATGCGGAGGAATTCCTTGCCCTTCTGGCGGTTCGTGGCGGGCAGCATCAGCAACATCACGCACAGGTAATTCTCCAAATCACCGACTGTAAGGCGCTTCTCCTTCTCCAGCACCTTGACGCGCCCGCCGCTGGCGTGTTCCAGCATCTGGCGGTAGGGGTGCTGCCGTGACCAGAAGGCGGCCTTGGTCTGCGCATAGATGGCCCGTGACGGCACGATCCACAGCACGAGTCCGGTTCGCATGCCGAGTCGCTCCAATGCTGCGGTACCGAGCAACGTCTTGCCTCCGCCCGTCGGGATCTTGAAGCAGACGTGGGGGATGGGCCTGCCGGCACCGTCGGAGCGATCGACGTGGAGAGGGGCGCCGGACTCGACCCCGCCTGCTGCCACGAGGTGCCTCCAAGCGCGCGCTGGGAAGTTGCGATCGTCCGCCGAGGGCTCCAGGTCCGCGCTCTCGAGCGCTTCGACCCTCGACAGCGACTCCTCGCGCGCTTCTCCGAGCGCGGTGAGCCATCGGTCGAAGGCCGCCAGAGTCCTGTGCTGGTATTCCTTGAGTTCCAGCACCACTCAGACCGCTTCGGATTGCCGGATGGCGTACGGCAGCTGGCAGAACGTGATGCGCAAGTCGGTCAGATCGCCCTGGGGGATGTACTTCGCTGCCGCGAACACCACGGCGTCCTTGTTCTGCTGTCGGCAGATCTCGCCGAGCTGTTCGGCCCAGGTCTCGGTGAGTACGGCGTCGTTGCTGCGGAGCCATTCGATGTCGGGCCGGTACCGCAGGTAGTAGTTGCGGCGCTCGTCGCTGTGGATGAGTCCATGCTCGTCCAGTTCCCGCAACTCCGTCGGCCCGGCCGATCGGCCGGTCGCCGTGTTCATGAGCCAGGCGGCCAGGGCGGAGTAGGTCGGTAGCGTCTCGCCGGCCAGCATTCCTGCAGCAGTCACCGGTTCGCCCAGCGTGCAGTAGGTAAACGACCCGCCGAGCCCTCCGCGGAGTTCGGCGTTCCTCGCCCCCGGAACCCCTGAGATGACGCGCCGTACCCGCTCGGCCGTTATGGAGTCGGCGTAGTCCTCGCATTCGACCAGGATGAATTTGCGATCGCCGCCGTCCTGCTTGTTCAAGTCCAGCACCGCCTGCGCGGTTGTGCCGGAACCCGCGAACGAGTCGAGAACGATGGCGTTGGGGTCTCGCAGCAACTCCACGAGATAGCGGATGAGTTCGACCGGCTTCGGCTGGGGGAAGATGCCGCCAGTGCCGAAGATGTCGCCAAGCATTCGCGTGCCGCTCGCGTTGAAGCCGACGATGGCCGGGTCCAGGACGGCGTCCGGAGGTTGACCCTCCTGCACGTCGGACAGGTAACGCTTGGCGCGTGGCTCTTTGCCCGAGAAGTCGATGCGGCCCTCGCGCTCCATCTCCTGGAGGGTCTCTATGGAGTATGCCGGGTATCTGCCCGCAGGTGCCGACCAGGTAGTGCCGTTGCCGAACGTGAAGTCGTAAGGTTCGTAGTAGTTACGAGCATGCAGCGGATCCAGCTTGTACGGGCCACGGCCGTCGCCGTCGTCCTTGGGGTAACGGTCGGACTTGTCGGCACGATGGCGGATGTACCGCTCCGGGCGCTCCGCGAACCATGACTTGTTCTTCGCGTACGTGACGACGTAGTCCGCGTTCAGATTGAAGTCCTTGCTGGAGTTGCGCACCGTGTGCATCGCCCGCCGGGTCTGCGTCGCGAAGAAGTTCTCCTCACCGAACACCTCGTCCATCAGCATTCGCAGGTGATGGACCTCGTTGTCGTCGATGGAGACGAAGATCACGCCGTCATCGGAAAGCAGTTCCCGCAGCAGATGGAGGCGGGGCCATATCATGCACAGCCACTTGTCGTGGCGCTCCATGTCCTCCCCGTCGACGGGCGACTGGTCCTTGAGCCACTGCTTCAGCAGCGGGCCGTTGGCGTTGTCGTTGTAGATCCACCCCTCGTTGCCGGTGTTGTACGGGGGATCGATGTAGATGCACCTGACGCGACCGCCGTAGCGGGGCAGGAGCGCCTTGAGAGCGTGCAGGTTGTCACCGTGGATGATGAGGTTGTCGTCGACGCCGCCAGTGCCGACCGACTGCGCCGGGTGCGGGACGAGGGGGCGCCACGGGACGGTGAGATGGTGGGCGTATACGTGCTGTTTTCCCTTGAAACCCAGCGTCGGCATGGCCCCCTCCTACGGCGCGAACGATGCTTCGCACGGTAGCAGGGGCCTGTGACATCCCAGGGAATTCTGGCGACCGTGCCGGGGCGGCGGCGGCGGTCCGACGGGGGTCCGGTCGGGGTGCCGGCGGCGGTCGTCGGGAGCGTCTGGCGAAATCGCTCCGCCGGCCGGCCCCCCGCACCCCTCCCTAGCGGTTTGCGCCGCCCGGGCGGTCGCTGAAGAGGGCTACTCGGCGGCCAGGGTGGCTTCGACGGTCGGGGCCTCGCCGTCGGTGCTCTCGTCGAGCGTTAACTCTGCGATGTTGCCGGCGTCGCACAGGTCTCCGCTGGCGGCGGACAGGGCCTCCAGGAACTCCTGCGACGCCGTCACGTGTGCCGACTCGACGGGGGTGCGCAGCTTGCGGCGGGCCTCGCTCTTGGCGCGGCGGACCTGCGCCAGTACCTCTGAGGCGGCGGCGAGCACTGCGGGGTCGCCGGCACCCGGCAGTTCGTCCTGCTGGGGCCATGACGCCCGGTGGATGGAGCCCTGCTGCCACCACGACCAGGACTCCTCGCAGGCGTAGGGCAGGAACGGCGCGAATAGCCGCTGCAGCACGCTCAGCGCGATCCGCAGGCAGGCTCGGGCACTGGTGCCGTCGCTGCCGTCGCGGTAGGCCCGGTTCTTGACCAGCTCCACGTAGTTGTCGGTGAAGTCCCAGAAGAACCGCTCGGTGCGTTCCAGTGCCCGTGCGTAGTCGAACTCGTCGAAGGCCTCGGTGGCGCTGACGATGAGTTCGCCGAGTCCGGCGATGAGCGCCTCGTCGATCGGCTCGGTCACGGCGCCGACATCGGGGGCCCTATCGCCGGCGCCGGTGTATTCCGGCCTCCGCCGTAATGACGGGGCAGCGGGGGCGCCGACATCGGGTGCCCGGTCGGCGGCGGCGCTGTCGCCTGCTGCCGCAAGGCCCAGCACGAAGCGGGCGGCGTTGAGGAGCTTGATGGCCAGGCGGCGGCCCACCTTGATCTGCGACTCGTCGAAGGCGGTGTCGGTGCCGGGTCGCCCGCTGGCCGCCCAGTAGCGCACCGCGTCGGCGCCGTAGGTCTCCAGCAGCCCGATCGGCGTGACCACGTTGCCCTTCGACTTGGACATCTTCTTGCGGTCCGGGTCCAGCACCCAGCCCGAGATGGCCGCCCGGCGCCAGGGCAGCGAGTCGTGCTCCAGGTGGGCGCGCACCACCGTGGAGAACAGCCACGTGCGGATGATCTCGTGCGCCTGCGGGCGCACGTCCATGGGGAAGGTGCGGGCGAACAGGTCGGGGTCCTCCTCCCAGCCGCACGCGATCTGTGGGCTGAGCGACGAGGTCGCCCAGGTGTCCATCACGTCGGGGTCGCCGACGAAGCCGCCCGGCCGGCCCCGCTGGGACTCCTCGTAGCCCGGCGGCGCGTCGGAGGCGGGGTCGATCGGCAGTGACGCCTCGCTGGGCACCAGGACCCGGTCGTAGCGCGGCCAGCCGTCGGCGTCGAGGGCGTACCACACCGGGATCGGCACCCCGAACCAGCGCTGGCGGCTCACCAGCCAGTCGCCGTTGAGACCCTCGACCCAGTTGCTGTAGCGGGTGCGCATGAAGTCCGGCACCCAGGCCAGTTCGGTGCCCCGGTCCAGCAGTTCCTTCCGCAGCGGCATGTCGCGCCCGCCGTTGCGGAGGTACCACTGCCGGGTGGTGATGATCTCCAGCGGCCGGTCGCCCTTCTCGAAGAACTTCACGGCGTGCTCGGTGCGCTGCGGCTCCCCGACGAGTTCCCCGGACCGCCCGAGGAGTTCGGTGATGCGCCGCCGGGCCGCGTTGGCGGTCAGCCCGGCGATCTCGCCGTAGGCGGCCCGGGCGCCGCTGCCCCAGGCGGCGTCGGGAAGCTCGGGTCGGAGCCGTCCGTCGGGACCCATGATGGGGCGCACCGGCAGTTCCAGCTCGCGCCACCAGGTGACGTCGGTAGTGTCGCCGAAGGTGCAGACCATGGCGATGCCGGTGCCCTTGTCGGGCTCGGCGAGCCCATGGGCCAGCACCGGCACCTCGGCGCCGAACAGCGGTGTCCGCACCGACGCGCCGAACAGCGGCCGGTAGCGCTCGTCGTCAGGATGCGCCACCAGCGCCACGCACGCCGCCACGAGCTCCGGCCGGGTGGTCTCGATGAGCACGTCGCCACCCCCGTCGCTGCGACCGAAGGCCAGGCGATGCAGGGCGCCCTGGCGGGGGCGATCCTCCAATTCGGCCTGCGCCACGGCGGTCCGGAACGTGACGTCCCACAGGCACGGCGCCTCGGCCTGGTAGGCCTCGCCCCGGGCCAGGTTGCGCAGGAAGGCCCGCTGGGACACCCGCCGGCAGCGCTGACCGATGGTCGTGTAGGTCAGGCTCCAGTCCACCGACACGCCGAGGCGGCGGTAGAGGTCCTCAAAGGCCTGCTCGTCGGTTTCGGTGAGCTGAAGGCACAGGTCGATGAAGTTCCGCCGGCCCACCGGCACCGGCTCACCGGTTGCATCCGCGGGCGGCTGGAAGTCATCGTCGTGCGGCACCGACGGGTCGCACCGGACGCCGAAGTAGTTCTGCACCCGGCGCTCGGTGGGCAGGCCATTGTCGTCCCACCCCATCGGGTAGAAGACCTCGCGCCCCCGCGTTCG
>JAPPKQ010000192.1:0-3890 GCA_028819945.1 bacterium
CCCACCGTCGATCCGCCCGCACCGGCACCGCCTGCACCAACCCCACCTCCCGCCGAGACGCTCGCTGACTGTCGGCAAGGGATGACGCTGCAGCCGGGCGAAGCGTGCCGCTATACCGGAGGCGACAGTCCCCCGGCCACGGTCGTTCTCTCGGTCGATCGCGACGGCGCGATCTGCCGGGAGGGCGGGCCCGCGAGGAGATTCGGAGCGACGATCGAACATATTCGGCTGTGCACGAACGGCTTCGATCGGGACGACACCTTCAACACCAACATCCGGGTACGGCAGAACCCCGACAGTTCCTGGGAAGTGACTTCGTCTCCGTGAGGCGGGTTGCCTCCCGGCGGCGGACTTGGCTTTGCCGGTCACCCCGCAGCACGTGCAGCCCACGTCAATGGCCGCGGGCCTGCCACGCCTGGCTGGAAAGGCCGGGTACGCTCGGGGCATGACCGCTGGATCGCTTGCCGTCACCGGCGATGAGGCCGCTGACGGCCTCGTCAACACCGAACCGCTGGCACTGCTGCTGGCCATGCTGCTGGACCAGCAGATCCCCATGGAGTGGGCCTTCAAGTCGCCGTACCGGCTGGCCGAGCGGCTGGGCGGCGAGTTGGACGCCTCGGCCATCGCGGCCATGGACCCGGCCGACTTGGAGGCCGTCTTCGGCACCAAGCCTGCGCTGCACCGCTTCCCAGCGGCCATGGCCCGGCGGGCGCACGAACTCTGCCGCCACGTGGACGATCAGTACGGCGGTGACGCCGGGGCGGTGTGGACCACCGCGGGCAGCGGCGAGGAGCTGTACGACCGGGTGCGGGCGCTGCCGGGCTACGGCGACGAGAAGTCGATGATCTTCCTGGCCATCCTGGCCAAGCGCTTCGCCGTGCGTCCGGACGGCTGGGACGGCCACGCCGGTCCGTTCGCCGACGACACCCCCCGCTCCGTCGCCGACATAGATGGCCCCGAGGCCCTCGCCCGCGTGCGCGCCTGGAAGAAGGAACAGAAGGCTGCCGGCCGCTCCAAGCAGGATTGAGGCGCGAGCAGCGCCGGCACGACGGGGAGGAATCGTGGCTCGCTACAACCGCGAGGAGCGACGCCGCGACCGCCGCGACCCAGAACCTCAGGACGCGGGGGATTTTCCTTGGCAGTCACCGCCGGACGGGGCGAGCGGGCCCCAGCAGCAGTCCGGCGACCAAGGTTCGGTCACTGGCCCCCCGCCCGCACCGGACAGCGGCCACAGTCCGCCGCCGGACCCTTCGGCCGGGCGGGGCGCCTCCGAGGACTTCCCGTGGCAGAGCGCCGGCGACGGCACCGCGCGGCAGGACTGGGACACCGGCGCGCCCGACCCCGACCTGCGGGACGGGGCAGCGTCCGCGCCGGCGGCGCCGCAGACGCAGACCAACGGGCTCGCCATCGCGGGGTTCGTCTGCTCGCTCCTGATGTGGATCCCCGTCCCCTACACCCCCCCATCTTCTGGCTCATGGCGTTGACGTTCTCGTCGATCGGCCTGAGTCGCTCCCGGCGACGCGGTGCACCGCACAAGGGACTCGCGATCGCCGGACTGTGCATCAGCCTGATCGGCGTGGTGTTCGTGATCCTGCTGATCCTGTTCTTCGTCGGATTCGCCGCCCTCGGCAACTGACGCCGACCCATCGCCGCGGCCCTTTCCTCTTGCCCCAGATGGCTGCTCCGTTCGTGTCGGAACTGCTCGGTCGCCGTTCGGGAGGGAGCGGGCTTCCCAACATCTCGGACAGCAACTCGAAGACCAGCAGAGCCATCAGCGAGAAGCTGCTTGAGCTGTTGAGGCTGCCAGCTCCGGGATTCGAGCCGTCCGACTCGCCCGGCACACAACTGGAGCGAGCGGTCGCAGACCATCTGCGCCGTGAATTGGCCGGCCTGGATCCGAACGAGCGATGGGACGTGAAGGCGAGCGGCAATCCGCTCACGGACTTCGCCCAATACCGCCACCTCGCGGATCTGAACGAGGCGGTCGAGCGAGACGCAAGCGGCACTCTGCGCATCGTCGTGGGTGCGGACTACCTGGTGAAGCCGGATGTGACCGTCGCACGGCTCAGGGATCCTCACCCGGTGTTTCACGCTTCGGTCTCGTGCAAGTGGACACTGCGGTCCGACAGAGCGCAGAATGCCCGAACCGAGGCTCGGGGCTTGCTGAGTCACCGGAAGGGGCGAGCCCCTTTACCTCCACATCACGGTGGTGACGGCGGAACCGCTTCCGAGCAGGTTGGCGAGCCTGGGATTCGGCACGGGCGACATCGACGCCGTCTATCACATCTGCTTCGAGGAACTTGCGGAGGCCGTGCGGTCGGTCGGCAGCAATAGGGAACGGATGGCCCTCGAGGTACTGATCGAGGGAGACCGGCTCCGCGACTACAACGAGCTGGCGTCGGTGACGGTCCGCTCCAACTTCGCCGGCCACCACTCACGGCGCGCGGGCGCGCTGCGTTGCGCCTCTGAGTGAGCCATGTAGAATTCGACCGTAAAAATACATGAATATACATGTAAATTATTCGACCATCCCGGATGATGGCTGGCCGACTCCGCCTCTGCTCACTCGCCGGCCTCTCCGAATACTCGTATCATTTGCTAATTCGAGATGCCACGGGTCTTCTCGTACCGCAAATACGGCGTCTATGTGCTCGACGAGCGCGGGTCGCCGCATCACCTGCCCCATGCGCACGTGAAGCATCGGGGCCGGCGGGTTGCGTCCGTGTTCCTCGTGTCGCTCGAAGTATTCAACGCAATCGAACGACTGCCTCCGGATCTCGTCAGGATGATCGCTTCCGAGCAGTCTGCATTGCTGGAAACGTGGGAGGAACTCAACGATGACACCCGAGGCGCATTCGAGCCCGTGGACTGAGTCTGGCTACAGCGACATCGGCAGCGTCGAGGCGATCGGCGACCAGGTCGAGGTCGCCTTCTTGAACGGCGACGTGGTCCGCCTGTCGCCGGGCCGGTTCGGCGTTCGCGGCGCCTTCGAGGCCGCTCTCGCCGAGGGCGCCGGTGGCCTCGCGATCACGGTCACCGGCACCGACGCCGAACGAACGATCACGTGGTCACAACTGCGCGCTGCCACCGATCCCGACTTCGCGCAGGAGATGCGACGGCAGGATGCCGAGGAGTCGCGCCGGATCGGGCGGCGACTGCGGGCCGTCCGCGAGGATCGCGGGCTGAGCCAGAAGGACCTGGCCGCTCTCGTCGGCATGTCGGGCCCGCAACTGTCGAAGATCGAGACGGGCACATCGGACCTCCGCTTCTCCACTGTGCAGACGCTGCTACGGGCGATGGGAGCGACACTCGACGAAATCTCGGGACCCGGGGCCTCGGAACGCCCACAGATGGCAATCCGCGGCCGTACGGAGGCTCACGGAGTCGGACGGGATCTGAGGGTCTGAATCCTGGCGGGGCGCCGCGAGCCGTCGGTCCGCCCCTGCTGCGGCACGGAGGTGGGCGGGCGCGGCGAGGAACTGCTCAGTGGGCGGTGGCAGCTTCGAAGGCGGTGTCGTGGCCGTGGCGGTCGAGCCAGCCCAGCACCAGGGAGATGCAGCGCGGGTCGTAGCGCAGCCGGTGACCGCCCGCGGCGATGATGCGCAGATCGGCGGCCCCGTGGGCGTCGGCGATGGCGCGGGCGTCCAGCGACGGCACCAGTTCGTCGTCCGAGCCGTGCACCACCATGAGCGGGCGCGGCGCCAGCCGATCGGAGGCGTCGGCCGTGCTGAACGAGGCGAACTGGCCGCGCCACGTCTCGAGGTCGGCCGGGAACGAGTCGCTGCGCACGATGCCCGTCTCGCGGGAGTGGCGCAGCAGGCGCTCGGCGTTCGCCGCCCACTCGTCGAAGTCCGCCGGTGCGCCCGCCGACACCGCGCCCGCCACCGCGG
>JAPPKQ010000192.1:3900-10681 GCA_028819945.1 bacterium
GGACGACCGAGACGAGGGGACGGCCGAGCGAGGGCGCGGTCCGCCCCCCCCCCCCCCCCCCGCCCCCCCCCCCGGGGGCCCCCCCCCCCCCCCCCCCCCCCCCCGGGGGGGGGGGCGGCCCCCGGCCCGGATCGCCAAGGCGCCGCCGGTGCCGAACCCGGCGACCCAGATCCCCCTCGTGCGGGTTCGGCTCGACACGTGCTCGACGGCAGCGCGCACGTCCTCCACCCAGCCCAGCAGCGAGAAGTCGCCCTCGGAGAGCCCGCAGCCCCGGTAGTTGAGCACCAGGGCCGACCAACCCATCTCGACGGCGATGCGGTCCGCCAGCACGTGGTAGGAGCGCCCGGCCACAGCGGCCCCGCCCGGTGCCGCCGGCAGGCCGTGACAGATGACGACGGCCGGCCGCGGGTCCCGCAGGACCTCGCCGTCGGAGCGCAGCGGCCGGGCCAGGTAGCCCGAGAGCGTCAGCGGCCCTGAGGGGATCTCCTCCACTCACCCGCCCCGCAGGCGGTAGCCGCGGTTGCGCGCCTCGGCCAGCGTGTCGGGCGCGAAGCACAGGTAGCGACCCGAGGCCACCAACTCGTCGATGACCGCACGGGTCGGCTGCCCGGCGGGTGCGGAACCGTCCTCGGGCACCATGTCGAGGTCGTAGACGGCGCCGCTGCGCTTGTCGCCGATGTACCGGTGGCCGGCAACTCCCTTGGGGCGATACACGCCGACGATGCTAAGGCGGATCGACCGGATTCGCGGCCCTCGAGCGCCGCCGCTGCTCAGGCGGAGGGCGGGTTCCCGTCCACCTGCTCGCCGAGGGCTCCGATGGACTCCAGGTACTGCGCGTTCAGCTCCAGCACGACGACGACATCGAGCGCGTCGAGCGCGACGTCGGCGGACGCGGCGCGCCGCAGCAACTCGTCGAGGGCCTCGTCGGGTTCGCTCTCGCTGGGGGTTCGGGCGAAGCCGCCGGCCAGAGCGTCTGCCTCGCCGAAGGCTGCCACGCCCTTGCGGCGCAGGTGATCGAGGTTCCAGGCCAGCAGCAGCGCAACCGCATCGGCCCGGACCCGCTGGGCGATCTCGGCAGGCAGGCCGCGGTACACGAACTCCGTCGCCGCGCTCAGGTCGTAGGTGGCCACGGCCTCGGTGTTGGCCAGCCGGGCGCTGACCCTGGCCACCGTGTAGTAGGCGACCGCCACGACAATCACCGCGGCGACGGCGACGAATGCCCAGATCACGTCGAGCGGTGCCTGCGATGGCGCGATCCCGCCCGGCGCGATCGCTCGGTGCGCACGCCGGCGCTCAGAGCCCGACGAGGTCCGCCAGCCGCGCCCGATGGTGGGCGGAATCGCCGAACATCAGCTGGCTGGCCTTGGCACGCTTGAAGTAGAGATGCGCCGGGTGCTCCCAGGTGAAGCCGATCCCGCCGTGGATCTGGATGTTCTCAGCAGCGGTCCGGTAGTAGGCGTCGGAGCAGTGCGCCTTGGCCATGGCGGCGGCAACCGGCAGGTCGTCGTCGCCGCCGGCGGCGCACCAAGCGGCGTAGTAGGCCGCCGAGCGGGCCGTCTCGCACTCCAGCAGCAGATCGGCGCAGCGGTGCTTGATCGCCTGGAAGCTGCCGATGGGCCGCCCGAACTGCATCCGCTCCCTGGCGTAGCCGACCGCCATGTCCAGGCAGCGCTGCGTGCCGCCCACCTGCTCGGCTGCCAGCGCCACCGCCGCCCGTTGCAGCACCGCCTCGAGAACGGCGGCGCCGCCGCCGAGCCTGCCGACGGCGACCGCCGGGGTGCCCGAGAACGTGAGCCGGGCCTGCTTGCGGGTGAGGTCCAGCGTCGGGAGCAGTTCCCGTTGCAGGGCCTCGGCGTCCCCGCTGCAGCGGAACAGTCCCAACCCCTTCGGAGTCCGTGCAACCACCAGCACGATGTCCGCTGTGTGCCCGTCGAGCACGTAGGTCTTCTCGCCCCGGAGCCGCCAGCCCGTCCCGTCGGCGACTGCGACGGCTCCGTTCGAGTCATCGTCCTCCTCGAAGGCCAGCGTGGCGATGCAGTCACCCGCGGCGATGGCCGGCAGCAACTCCTCGCAGGCCGCCTCGTCGCCGCTGCGGCTCAGCGCGCCGGCAGCCAGCACGACAGCGGAGAAGAACGGCGCGCACAGCAGCGCCCGGCCCATCTCCTCCAGCACCAGCGCCAGCTCGCGGAACGTGAAGCCACCCCCGCCGTAACGCTCCTCGACGGCGATCCCCTGCAGGCCCAACTGCTCGGCCATCTGGCGCCACACCGCTTCGTCGTAGCCCCGGTCGGTGTGCATCAGTTCGCGCACGGCCGACTCGGGGGACTTCTCCTCCAGGAACTGCCGGACGAAGCGCCGGAGTTCCTCCTGATCCTCACTGAACCCCAACCGCACAGCCGGCCTCCCCATCACAACGTCTGGTGCAGAACATAGCCGCCCCTACCTGCAGAGCCCCCCTCGGGACGTGTCGGCTGGGACAGCTCTCAGGTCTTGACGACGACCGTTCCGGCGACCTTGTCGTGCCATCCCCGCCGCGAGGCGTCCCGGGTCAGCGAGGAGAAGCAGAGGGCGGCGAGGAAGTACCCGGCGACGGGGATCGCCAGCAGCACTCCCGGGAGGGCCCACCGCGCGAATGACTTGCCCAAGGTGGGCAATTCGCCGTTGTCGGATCGAACCACCATGATTCCCGTCGCCTTCTTGCCGACTGTCTGGCCCCGGATCGCGATGAGCAGCGGGTCGTAGAGAAGGCTTGCCAGGACGATCAGCAGGGCGGCCAGGAAGACGCCCTCGACGAGCCCGATCCCGATGCCGAACCCCTCGGCGACGAGCGCCACCAGGACCACGATCACCCCGCCGACGATCACCGCGACGAGGATCAACAGGTCGATGATCTTCGCGCTCAGGCGCTCAGAGGGTTCGGCCAGCTCCAGCTGCTCACCGGTCTCCAGCGTGACCCACCCGGTCGACGACCGACCCCGGCCGAACGCCGCTCGGGCGCCCGCCGGGAACCACTCGCCGCGAGGCGAGCGCTCGTCACCGTAAGCCATGCGTCTCGTGCCTCCACACCGATACCGGCGACGGTCGACTCTAGCTGGGGCGCCCACAGCGTCCGATACGGCGGCGCAGTCCGCACAGCGTCGCGGTGCGGTCAGTGGCACGAGCGGTTATACAACATCGGCAGCGAGATCCTCAGCGACGATGAGGTGGGCGAAGCCGTCACCAGGGAGGCACGCACATGAGCGACCTAGCCGCACACGCCGACAGGGCCGGCATCGACCACTACTGCTGGCCACAGCACGACATCGAGCGGCAGGCCGCCGACGCCCGGCCCACGCTGCACTACCGCGACGCCCAGATGGAGATCCACAGGGTGGTCGTGGGCCCCTTCGACAACAACGTCTTCGTCGTGCGCTGCCGGGCCAGCGGGGATGCCGTGTTGATCGACGCCGCCAACGAGCACGAACTGCTGCTGGACCTCTGCGCGCAACTCGGGGTGCGCACCGTGCTGGAGACCCACGGCCACCACGACCACATCGGGGCGGTGCCGCAGGTGCGGGAGGCCGGCTACGACGTGCTGGTCACCGCGGGCGACGCCCACATGCTGCCGTCCTACGACCAGATCCTGGAGGGCGACTCGGCAGTGGAGGTGGGGCGGCTGCGGCTGCTCACGACCATCACGCCGGGCCACACCGCCGGCTCGATCTGCTTCAAGGTGGACGGCTCGCCGGTGCTGTTCACCGGCGACACCCTCTTCCCCGGCGGGCCCGGCCTCACCCGTGACGGCTTCGAGTTCCGCGAGGGCAAGCCACCGCCGGCGGAGTTCCCCTGCGGCGACTTCGCCACGATCATCCGCTCCATCGACGAGTTGATCTTCGCCCGCAACGCCCCCGAGACCATCGTCATGCCCGGCCACGGCGACGACACCACCATCGGCCGGGAGAGCCCCCACCTGCAGGAGTGGATAGACCGCGGCTGGTAGCCGGAATGACGGGGAGGGTGCGGCCGTAGACTTCGCCACGTGAGTTCATCCGCTGCAGTGCCGCTGTTCGCCGTCGAGGATCTGCACGCCGGCAGCGAGGATGCCGAGATCCTCCGTGGCGTGGACCTGCAGATCGGCCCCGGGGAGATTCACGCCCTGATGGGCCCCAACGGCTCGGGCAAGTCGACCCTGGCCGCCACACTGATGGGCAGCCCCGAGTACGACGTGAGCAGCGGCCGGATGCTGTTCCGCGGCGACGACATAACCGATTGGAGCCCCGACGAGCGGGCCAAGGCCGGACTGTTCCTGGCCTTCCAGTACCCGCAGTCCATCGTGGGGGTGTCGGTGCTGAACTTCCTGCGCCAGGCAGCCGGCGCCCGCAGCGGTGAGGAGATCAGCATCCTGCGGCTGCGCATGCAGATCATGGACTGGATGGACCGCCTGGGCATCGACCCCTCCTTCGCCGACCGCTTCCTGAACGAGGGGTTCTCGGGCGGGGAGAAGAAGCGCAACGAGATCCTGCAGATGGCCATCCTGCGCCCCGACATGGCCGTCCTGGACGAGACCGACTCGGGCCTCGACATCGACGCCCTGAAGATCGTGGCCTCGGGCGTGCACGCGGTGCGCGACGAGAACCCCGAGATGGGCACCCTCGCCATCACCCACTACCAGCGCCTGCTGGAGTACCTGGTGCCCGACCACGTCCACATCCTCATGGACGGGCGCATCGTGGAGTCCGGCGACATGGCCCTGGCCGAGCGGCTCGAGGCCCAGGGCTACAACGCCTGGCGCTGACGGTGACCCCACGATGAGCGACCTCGCCGCCGCCACCAAGACTCACTTCCCCCTGCTCGCCCGGGACGTCTACGGCAAGCAGATCGTCTACCTGGACTCTGCGGCCACCTCGCAGAAACCCCAGGTCGTGCTGGACGCCATGGACGCCTACTACCGCACCGCTAACGCCAACGTGCACCGCGGCGCCTACCACATCGCCGACATCGCCACCCAGGCCATGGAGGAGGCGCGGGCCAAGCTGCAGCACTTCATCGGCGCCGCCTCTCCGCGGGAGATCATCTTCTGCCGCAACGCCACCGAGGCCGTCAACCTGGTGGCGCACAGCTGGGGCCGCAGCAACCTCCGCGAGGGCGACGCCGTGCTGCTCACCCACATGGAGCACCACGCCAACATCGTCCCCTGGCACATGCTGGCCGCCGAGCGCGGCATCGAACTGCGCTGGCTGCCCCTCGACGATGACGGCCGGCTGGATCTGCGCCACCTGGACCGGCTGCTGGACGGCGTGCGGCTGGTGGCCTTCAGCGCCATGTCCAACGTGTTGGGCACGATCCCGCCGATCCGCCGCATCGCCGACGCCGCCCACGAGCGGGGAGCGGTGGTGCTGCTGGACGGCGCCCAGTACGTGCCCCACGTGCCGACCGACGTGACGGAGCTGGGCTGTGACTTCCTGGCCTTCTCGGGCCACAAGATGTGCGGGCCCACCGGCATCGGCGTCCTGTGGGGCCGGGAGAAGCTGCTGGAGGCGATGCCCCCGTTCATGGGCGGCGGGGAGATGATCCTCAACGTCACCACCGAGGGGTTCCTGCCCAACGAGCTGCCCTGGAAGTTCGAGGCCGGCACGCCGGCCATCGCCGAGGTGGTCGGGCTGGGCGCCGCGGTGGACTACCTCCGCGGCATCGGCATGGAAGCGGTGCGGCGTCACGACACCTCGCTCACGGCCTATGCCCTGCGCACGCTCACCGAGCGTCACGGCGACGTTCTCACCATCCACGGCCCACCCGAGCCAGCCGCCCGCGGCGGGGTGCTGTCCTTCGAGTACGGCGACGTGCACGCCCACGACATCTCCCAGGTGCTGGACACCCACGCCGTGTGCGTGCGGGCGGGCCATCACTGCGCCAAGCCGTTGATGCGCTGCCTGGGGGTTGTGGCCACCGCCCGGGCGTCGGTCTACATCTACAACGACACCGCCGACATCGACCAGCTGTCCGAGGCCCTGGATCGCGTGGGCGATCTGTTCGGGCCCCAATAGCCTCGGAATCCACTATGCCCGGCCTCGAGGACCTCTACCGGGAGATCGTCCTGGATCACTACCGCAACCCCCGCAACCGGGGTGAGTTGCCCTGCCCACCCGCGACGCGGGCCGAGGGCTTCAACCCGCTGTGCGGCGACGAGGTGGTGGTCTACACCGACTTGGCCGACGGCGTGGTGCGTGATGTGCGCGTCGGCGGCCAGGGATGCTCCATCAGCCAGTCCACCGCCTCGATGATGTCGGTGGCCGTCAAGGGCCGCAGCCTCGAAGAGGTGGAGAAGCTGGAGCGCTCGTTCAAGGCGATGATGTCGATCGTCACCGACGGGGGCGAGGTGGCCCCGCCCGTCGATCTCGGCGACCTCGAGGCGCTGCGCGGCGTCGTGAAATTCCCGGTGCGCATCAAGTGCGCCACGCTCTGCTGGAACACCCTGACCGAGAGCCTCCGCGACCAGCCGTAGGCGGGCTCCCGCAGCGGACTCGCCCCGCTTCCCGTGCCCGGCGCCGGCAGCGCGCCGCCACGTTCGAACCCCGGCGGTGCCGGCCTCCGGGTGCTAGACAACGGTCACCGTTCTCAACTCACGAGGGGGAGAAATGGGCAGAGCGAAGAAGCTCCACTGGCGCGCCATGGCGACGGTCACCTGTGCCGTCGTGCTGCTCGCGGTCGGCCTGACCGCCTGCGGCGACGACGGCGGCGCCAACGACACGGCCGACGCCGCGCTCGCCGAGGCGAACGCCGCCAACAGCGAGGCGGCGACGGC
>JAPPKQ010000105.1 GCA_028819945.1 bacterium
TCACGGTGGAGGTGCTCTCCAGCGCCTTCCGGGCGATCTGCGACGAGGCCAGCGCACTGCTGGCCAAGGGGGCCTACGGGGCGACGATCAGCGAGGGACACGACCACTCGGGCTCCCTGCTGACGCGCGAGGGCCGCCTCGTGGCGCACGGCCGGCGGGACCAGGCGGCGCACCTCGGAACGTTCGAGGAGTCCGTCAAGACGACCATCGAACACGCCGGCGGGTTCCGGGAGGGCGACGTCTTCGTCTTCAACGACCCGTACCACGGCGGCACGCACCAGCCCGACGTCAAGGTCATCCGGCCGGTGTTCGTGGACGGGTCGCTCTTCGCCTTCACGATCTCCTGCGGGCACTGGGCCGATGTCGGAGGCCCCATCCCGGGGTCGTTCAATCCCCTGGCCAGGGAGTGCTTCGCCGAGGGTCTGCGCATTCCCCCCATGCTGCTCGTGGACCAGGGCCGTCCCGTCCGCTCCACCTTCGAGATCATCAAGGCCAACGTGCGGGTGCCCGACGAGAGGATGGCCGACCTGCACGCCCAGCAGCGTGCCGCCGAATTGATGGAGCGCCGCCTGCTGGAGTACGTGGCGCAGTTCGGCACCGAGGTCGTCGAGCACACCATGTACGCGCTCATGGATCGCAGCGAGACGCTCCTGCGCGAGGGCATCCGCGAGCTGCCCGACGGCATCTACGAGTTCGAGGACTTCGGCGACTGCGACGTGCTGCATCCCGACAAGCCGCGCATCCGGGTCCACGTCAACATGACCATCGCCGACGACCAGGTCACCTTCGACTTCAGCAAGTCGGATCCGGCGCCCATCTCGCCGTTCGGGTTCGCCCGCCCGGCGCTGCTGTCGTCGGTCTACGACGGCACGATGCACTGCTTCCCCCATCTGGTGCCGCTGAACCACGGCATCACTCGGTCCATCGAGGTGGTGTCCGTGCCCGGCTCGTGCGTCGACGTGCTGCCCCCCACGCCGGTGCTGGGATTCGCCTCGGGGGCCTACGAGAAGGTGGCCGCCGCGGTCATGGCGTGCTGGGCGCAGGCGTTCGCCACGGTCGACCCCACGCGGATGCACGCGGCGACGGTGAACCTGGCGAACCTGGCCCTCAGCGGCGACCACCCCGAGAGCGGCGTTCCGTTCGTCTCATACCTGTGGAACGAGGGCGGGCAGGGGGCGCGCAGCTACAAGGACGGCAACAGCTTCCAGCTGATGATCTTCATCGGGGGCGCCACCAACCAGCCCATCGAGGTGCTGGAGAGGCTCAACGCCATCCGGGCGCTGTCGTGCGAGGCCGTGGGAGCCTCCGCGGGCCACGGGACCTACCGCGGCGGGTTCGGCATCGACCGCTCCTTCGAAGCGACCGGCGACATGATCCTCACGATGCACGGTGACCGGGCGGAGGTGACCCCGTTCGGCCTGGCGGGAGGCTGCAACGGTGGCGGCAACGTGCTGGTGCTGAACCCCGGCACCACCTCCGAGCGGTGGCTGGGAATGCACGCCGTGGGAGAGATGATCAGCAAGGGCGACGTGTTGCGCTACTCCTCGAACGGGGGCGGTGGCTTCGGTCCGCCCCGCGAGCGAGCGCCCGAAGCAGTGGCGCATGACGTCTCGGAGGGGTATTTCGGCCCCGATCTGGCGGCGGCGATCTACGGGGTGGTGCTCACCGAGACCGAGTCCGGCTTTGAGGTCGACGAGGAGGCCACCGCCGAGCTGCGGGCGAACGGCATGGAGGACCCGCCCGAGGGATACGGCCCCGGCGAGGTCCACCCGATGGGCCGCGACGTGGTGCCCCGTCTCGCCTGAGCCGGCGGAGCAACCATCGTCTCGCCGTTCCGGCCCATCGCCTCGTTCCGGCGAGGGCAGCCGGAATCCAGGGCTTGACCGTCCGGCCGGCGTTGCCCGCGGATTGCTCAGCGTTCTCCTCGGACACCGCCGGACACGACGCGTCCTGGCTCACTACGATCTGTCCATGCGAGGCGAGGGTCAGGCTCGGCGATTCGAGGGCCGAGTCGTGATCGTCACGGGGGCAGCGGGCGGGATCGGTCGGGCGGCCGTGAGGCGCTTCAGCTCGGAGGGTGCCACGGTCGTCGCGGTGGACCTTGCGCGCAGTGACCTCGACGGAACGGCGGCCGCCGCGACGGCCGCAGGCAGCGAGGTCATGACTGTCAAGGCCGATGTCACATCCGACAGAGACGTGGCGCGCTACGTGGCGGCGACGCTCGACGCCCACGGCAGGGTGGACGCGTTGTTCAACAACGCCGGGATCGAGGGCCCGATCGCCTCTCTGGTCGACTGCCCCGCCGACGGCTTCGACCGCGTGATGGACGTCAACGTCCGCGGCGTCTGGCTGGGCATCAAGCACACCGGTCCGGCGATCGCGGCCTCAGGCGGCGGGGCGATAGTCAACACGGCGTCGATGTTGGGGCTCTCGGGGATAGCGCAAATGGGGGCCTACGTCGCCAGCAAGCACGCCGTCATCGGGCTCACGAGAACGGCTGCCCTCGAGTTCGCCCCGCTCGGCGTACGCGTCTGCGCGGTGGCCCCTGCACCCGTGGACACACGCATGATCCGCGCCATCGAGGAGGGCATGAACCCCGATGATCCTGACGCCGTGCGGCAGATCATCGCGTCGCGGGTGCCGCTGGAGCGCTATGCCACCCCCGACGAGATCGCCGCGGTGACGGCGTTCCTCTGCAGCGACGACGCCGCCTACATGACTGGCACCGTGGTTCCCATCGACGGCGGCTCCCAAGCGGCCGGCTGAGCGGACAGGACAATCGCAAGAACCCCCGAGGGTGACGATGCCGGGGACCAGTGCAGGCGATCATTTCTTGGAGACTTCTGAGTATGTCCCCAAATCGTCAAATCGCGGCGATCAGCACCATCAGACTCCTCAAATGCTCTTCAAATGGGCCGACTGACGGAACCACCCCTGGCCACCAATCTGCGCGCTCCAGGCGGATCGGGCCGGCGATCTCCGAAGGCGCCGCCTCCGAGGGCGCCTCGTTGCCAGCGGTCGGGGGTGAGGATGAGGGCGCGGGGGTAGTCCTCGAACAGCCAGCGGGCGAAGTTGCGGCGCGTCCAGGGCGTCGCCCCGGAGATCCCCACTGCCATGTTGCAGCCGGCGGCACTGCGCAGGGCCCGTCCCAGGACGCGGGTGAAGTGGAAGTCCCGCTGCAGGTGGCGCGCCACGCCCGACCGGTAGAGCCGCCGGGCGGCCGCGTCGTCGTGCGGGCCCGCCGCGGTCAGGGCCTCGGCGGCCAGCAGCCCGCTCAGCAGCGCCTGGCCGATGCCCTCGCCGGTCATGGGATCGCCCACCCCGGCGGCGTCGCCGCAGAACAGCACCCGCTCGGCGGCCAGGGGCAGGTCACCCAGGCGTGTGGGGATCGGCCAGGCACGGGGCCGGTCCGCCGGGGTCGCCTCGCGGCCCAGCACCTCCGCGATGTGGGGGCGGCTGCGCAGCTCGTCCCACAGCCGGGCCAGGCTGCCGGTGCGGTGCGTGGCGCGCGACACGCCGAAGCCCACGTTGGCCGCCCCGCCGGGCAGCGGGAACGACCACACGTAGCCCGGCAGGATGTCGGGCTCGAACCAGACGCGCATCGAGGCGGCGGCCTGCGGCCCGACGCCGGTGTAGTACTGGCGGAAGGCGTGCCAGTCGCCACGGTAGGCCGGCAGCGACAACCCCAGCATCCGGCGCACCGGTGACCACATGCCGTCGGCGGCGATCGCATAGCGGGCATGGAGGGGACTCAGCCCGGCCACCTTCAGCACCGCCCGGTCGGCGTCGACGGTCACGCCCTCGCAGGCGCAGGCGTCGAGCATCTCGGCGCCTGCCCGGCGGGCCAGGGCCACCAGCGCCGAGTCGAGCTGGCGGCGCTGGGCGGTGGCGGCGTACTGCCCGCGCCGGCTGAACGGGTAGGCCACCTCCAGGCCCGAAGGAGCGCGGATCACGAGGCTCGTCGCCTCCCGCCAGGAGGAGATCGACGAAGGGTCGAGCCCCAGGTGCTCCAGGATCCGCAGGGCCCCGGTCGTGAGCCCGTCGCCGCAGTACTTGTCACGGGGGAACGGCGACCGGTCCACCACCACGACCTGCCGGCCGGCGCGGGCCAGCCCGATGGCGGCGGCGGCGCCGGCCGGTCCGGCCCCCACGACTGCCACGTCGGCGACGAGCGGTCTCATGCGCCGTCGATCGGCTGGGCCTCGGTCTCCGCCTCGGCTCCGGCAGGGCCTCCCTCGGCTTCGGTCACGGTGGCGTCGCCGGTGCCGTCCCCGGCGGACGGATCCTCCGGGCCCTCCGGCCCGCGGGAGATGTCCTCGGGACGGGCGCAGCTTCCCGGCGAGGCCTCGGCGTCCTCGGGCCCGCAGAGCGGGATGCACACCGGCGCCTCCTCGCCCTCCGGGAGATCCTCGGCGGTCGGAACGGCGCCGCACACGGGCACGCAGGCGGTCCCGGCGTCGGTGGTCTCCCCGCCGGCCGCGCTCTCCGCGCCGGCCCCCTCGCTGCCGGGCTCGGGCACCGGGCACAGCGCCCGGCAGGACTCCACCCAGCCGTCGTTGTCGGTGTCCACAGCCCCCTCGCCCGGCGCGCAGTCCGGCGGGGGCACGAAGGGCTCGCCCTGGCAGTTCAGGCCCTCGGCGGGCTGGTAGAGCGCCGTCACGACGTCCGTCGTGGAACTGCCGTCGGCGAAGGCGCGGGTGCGCTCGGTGAAGACCTCCGTGCACTGGTCCTCGGGCTCGGTCCACTGGTCGCTCTGGATCACGGTCATGTGGAGCGTGCTGTAGATCTGCACCGTGACCGAATCCTCGGTGCTCGTCGGCCACAGCAGCATCGAGTAGGGCGTCTTGTTGATGAGCTGCAGGTCGGGGTGCGGGTAGGAGATCGTGGCCTCACGACCGTACGGGTAGCGACTGATGTAGATGGAGTGCGCCTGGTACTCCCCGAAGTCCAGGCCCGCGAAGAAGGCCGCATTGAAAATCGTGGTGGCGAACTGCGAGACCCCGCCGCCCACGTCCTCCTGGAACTTGCCCAGGTAGATCACCCCGGCGGGCACGAACCCCTTCGCCTCGGTGCGGCGCCCCACGTAGTCGTTCACCGACCACGTCTCGCCGGGCTCGATGATCGCCCCCTGCACCAGCTCGGCGATGCGGCGGATGTTGTTCACCCGGTCCTGGCCCGGTGTGAAGTAGGTGGTGAACTCGCCGACGAGCTCGCGGATGCCGGTCTCGGCGATCAGGTCGCCCTCGCTGCCCGGAACGTCGGTGAGATGCAGCGCGATCTCGTGCTGGCCGGCGAGCAGGGCGGTCAGGGCCGTGTCGCCGGCGTTCGGCGCGCAGCAGCGGCGGCCGGGCCGGGCGTCCACCGCCACCGGCACCCCGTCGACGATCTCGAACCTGCCGGGGTCGCCGGGCACGGCGACGTTCGCCAGGCGGGTCTCGATCACCTCGGTCACGTAGGCGGTGTCGAGGCCGATGGCCGGCGGGTTGCCGGGGGTCACGCTGAGCCAGGTGCGCACCTCGGCGGGCAGGAAGTCCCGGATCGTGTCCTCGACGTAGACGGTGAGGCCCCGCGCCGTGTAGGAGTTGACGTGGTCGGCCGTCGCCTGCAGGTCGAAGGCGGTGACCGGCGGGGTGAACGAAGAGGGCTCCACCACGATCACGTCCGGCAGGGCGCGCTCGGCCGCCGTCCGCCGCACCGCCGCCCGGATGTCCTCGCGCGTCACCTGCAGGCCCGTGACGCCCGGCTCCACCACGAAGGCGCCGTCCCGCAACTCCAGGCGGGCCGGCGAGGCCTCCCGGACCATGACCGGCTGGATCGCTTCGATGAACTGCTGCGCCACGACTTCGTCCCACGTCACGATGGCACGCAGGTTGTTCTCGCCGAAGAACGAGGACGCCCAGGCGATGGGCGAGGCGCCCCTCTGCCCGGCGGCCAGGGCGGCGGAGACGTTGGCCTCCACGTCGAGGGAGAAACCCAGCTGACCGGCGGTCGCCGCCACGGTCCCGGCGGGCGTGAGCAGCGGCAGGCTCCGGTTGGCGTACTCCGTCGACAGCTTCTGGACCTCGCCGCGGATCTCCTCCTCGGAGAGCCCGCCCACGTCGTGACCGTCGATGGACGTGTTCCGATCCGAGTTGTCCGATCGCACCACCATGTCGGCGATGTACACCCCCAGGAAGCCCATCGCCAGCGCACCCACGAGGATTGCGAGGATTCGCCAGTAGCGCGGACGTCGGGGTTCGTAGCCGCTCGGAGGCTCGTCGTAGGGGTGCGGCATCTCAGGAGTGGCTATGCCCTCAGGGTACCGGTACCGGCCACGTTCAATAGGACGGGAAGCCTCCCGGGTGGGCTGCCGATTCCCGAATGCGGCTCGCCGGATCCGGCGAGTAGACCGGCTGGACCGGCTAGAAGAGTCTCAGATCCTCGGGCCGGGCGCCGCGCAGCGCGCTGTAGTCCACCACCTTGCAGCGGATGCCCCGCTGGTCGGCGAGGACCCGGGCCTGCGGCTTGATCACCTCGGCCACGAGCATTCCCTGTACGGGGTGCAGCGCCGGGTCGGCGTTCAGGAAGTCCAGGTAGCGGTCGAGCTGCTCCACGCCGGCGATCTCGCCGCGCCGCTTCACCTCCACGGCGACCGCGGCGCCGTCCGCGTCGCGGCACAGCAGGTCGACCGGCCCGATGGCGGTGGGGTACTCGCGGCGCACCAGCCGGTAGCCCTCCTCCAGCACCGAGGGGTCTGCCGCCAGCAGCTCCTGCAGGTGCGACTCCACGCCGTCCTTGCGCAGACCGGGGTCGCTGCCGAGGTCGTGGGACACGTCGGAGAGGACCTCGGCGATGTTGATGACCAGCTTCTCACCCTTGGGGTTGGTGACCGTCCAGCACTCGGGTTCCTCGCTGAGGGTGTTGGGCGGATTCATCCAGTTGAGCGGCTTGTAGGCGCCGCCGTCGGCGTGGACCGCGATGCTGCCGTCGGCCTTGACCATGATGAGGCGCACCGCCTCGGCCAGGTGCGCGGCGAGCCGCCCCTCGTAGTCGACGGTGCAGGGGCGATGATGATGCGCACGGCACTCAGCCCCTGCTCGGGGGCTCGGCGCCGCCGGAGCGCGCCGATGACTCGTAGGCGTCGTGGGCGGCCACGATGTCGTCGGCGATCTCGGGGCGGCAGATCAGCACGTCGGGCACGAAGGGGACGGCCTGGTTGTACCGCAGCGGTGCTCCTCCCAGGCGGGAGGCGTGCAGCCCGGCCGCCCGTGCCACGGCCACCGGCGCCGCCGAGTCCCACTCGTGGTGCCCGCTGGCGTGGACGTAGGCGTCGGCGCGCCCCCTGACCACCTCGGCCACCTTGGCGCCGACCGAGCCGAGGGTGTACAGCTCGCTGCCGAGGGCGGCGGCTATCGCCGCTGCGTGATGACTGGGCCGGCTGCGGCTGGCGATCAGCCTGCGCCGGCTCATGCTGTTGCTTCCCGTGCTCGGCGGGGACGCCGGGGCGTGATCGGTCGTCGGGCCGGACGGTACCTGGTCGGGGGTCGCGAACGTGACCTCCTCGGCCGGCAGCGCCACCGCTCCCACCACCGGGATGCCACCGATCACCAAGGCGACGTGCACCGCCCAGTCGCCGCGCCCCGCCTCGCCGTACTGGCGGGTGCCGTCGAGCGGATCGACGATCCAGACCCTCTCGGCGTGCAGGCGTTGCCGGTCGTCGGGAGCCTCCTCGGACAGCACGGCGTCACCGGGACGGGCCTCGGCGAGCGCGCCCGCCAGGAACTCGTGGGCGAGCCGGTCGCCGGCGCGGCGCAACTCGTCGTCGGCGGCCGGATCGGCAGGGTCGAACCGGTGCTTGCGCCGCAGTTGCACGAGCAGGGCGCCCGCCTGCGTCGCCAGGTCGGCCGCCAACCGGTGATCCTCGGCGGTGGCATGGACCGGATCCGTCGCGGTGTCGCCGTCTGCGGGCATCGCCTCACCCTAATGACGCGGGCGCTGCCCGGATGCCGACCGAGGGCGCCGCGCCGGTCACCGGTGCGCGGGATCGGAGATGGATCCCGGCCTGCGCCGGGATGACGTGGCGCCGGGATGACGGTGGCACCGTGACGATCTTCGTCATTCCGGCGAAGAGCCTGCCCCGGACTCGATCCGGGGCCGGAATCCAGGGCACAGGTGCGCGGGATCGGGCGTGGATCCCGGCCTGCGCCGGGATGACGGTGGTGTGGCGACGATGTTCGTCGTTCCGGCGAAGAGCCTGCCCCGGACTCGATCCGGGGCCGGAATCCAGAACTCAGCGGCGGTGGTGCTTGGCGCGGGCCACGGCGGCGGTGTGGGCGGCCTGCTCCAGCCGGTCGTCGAGTGGCTCGAGGTCGAAGCTGCGGCCGTAGCGGTGCTCCAGCGCCCAGCCCAGCAACAGGTCGGCCAGCCAGGGGTTCTTCGGCAGCAGTGGGCCGTGCAGGTAGGTGCCCACGGTGCGGTTCGCCACCGCGCCCTCGGTGCGGTCCCGGCCGTTGTTGCCGTGTCCCTCGACCACCCGGCCGAGCGCCGCGGCGCCGTCGCCCAGGGTGGTCCGCCCGGCGTGGTTCTCGTAGCCGACCAGGCGGCCCGTCTCCGAGCCGTCGCCCAGGGTGGTCCGCCGGGCGTGGTTCTCGTAGCCGACCAGGCGGCCCGCCTCCGAGCCGGCTCCCAAGTCCGAGGTGAGCACGATGTCGCCGATCAGCCGGCCCTCGCCCGCCGTCGTCGTGATGTCCAGGACGCCGAGCCCCGCCACCGACTCGCCGCCGGTAGTGCGGTAGCTGTGCCCGGCCAGTTGGTACCCGCCGCACACGAACAGCCCCACGGCGCCATCGCCCAGCAGCCCGCGCACCGCATCAGCCTTGGTGGCGGCGAGATCGGCGGCGACGGCCAACTGGTCGCGGTCCTGGCCGCCGCCGAGGTACACCAGGTCGGCGCCGCCGTCGGGCGCCGTCTCGCCGGGCCCGCCTTCTCGCAGCTCCAGGTCCAGCGCCCGCCGGCGCAGGCGCTCCCGCAGCACGGCGATGTTGCCCCGGTCGGCGTAGATGTTCATCTCCCGCGGGTACAGGTGCCAGAGCCGGACGGTGGGCGTGCTCATGGGTGCCTCATGGGCGCGCCGGGCGCTCCCGGCGTCGTAGGCCGGCGACGGCGAGCGGATGATCTGCTCACGTCTCCTGCCAGAAGTCGTGGGTGGCGCCTCGGCGCACCAGCTCGGCGCGCAGATCCAGCAGGGCCGTGTAGGTGGGCAGCGCGTAGAGCACGCCGCCGGGCGGGGTGGCCGCCACGGCGCTGTCGAGTGCGTCCGGCAGGCTCTCCCGCACCTGGAAGCGCGCCGGGTCCAGCCCGCCGTAGGAGAACCGCAGCGCCAGCTCCCAGCAGCGGTCGCCGGCCAGGGTCACGCTGCCGATGCGATCCCACAGGGGTTCGTAGTCCACGTCCCAGATCCACGACGGGTCGCGCCCGTCGGCGGTGCGGTCGTTGAGCACCACCAGCAGATGCAACGGCGCGGGCTCGGCCAGCAGGCAGCGGATGTTCTCGTTGGCGCCCGTGGGGTTCTTGGCCAGGAGCAGCCTCAGCGTGCGCCCGTCGAGGTCCACCTGCTCGGCCCGCCCGAACGCCGCCTGCACCCCGGCGACGCCCTCTCGCACGGCCTCGGGAGGAACCCCGAGCACGGTGGCGGCGGCAACGGCCGCGGTCACGTTGTAGGCGTTGTGCAGGCCGCCGACCCCGGCGACCACTTCGAGGTCGGCGCCGCCGGGGCCGTTCACCCCGGCGATCGTCAGCTCCAGGCGGTCGAGGCCGTCGAGGTGCACGCGGCGGGCGCTGATGTGGGGACGGGGCCGCTGCAGCCCGCAGCTCTCGCAGCGCCAGTGGCCGAGGTGCCCCACGGTCACCAGGTCGTGGCTCAGCGGCCGGCCGCAGTTGCCGCAGCGCACCGTGTCGGCGGCATGGGGCAGGTCGGGGCGCCCCACAGCCGGGTCGTCGATGCCGAACAGCACGACGTTCGGGGGGTGAGCACCGATCCGTTCCAGTGCCGGCGGCAGGAATGGTCCGGTCTCCTCAGCCGCGGCGGCTTCCGGGGTCCCCTCGGTCCAGTGCGGCTGGAACATGGGCGCGGGGTTCCGGCGCGCGCCAAGGTGGGCCAGCGCCGGGTCGTCGGCATTGAGAACCAGGGTGGTGGCCGGTCCCAGGCTGCGGCCGGCGAGCAGGTCGCCCCAGCGCTCGACGATGGCCTCCAACTCGCCGTAGCGGTCGAGCTGGTCCCGGAACAGGTTCATGAGCACCACGGCCCGCGGCTGCAGTGCGTCGGCGATCTCGCTCAGCGCCGCCTCGTCCACCTCGAAGACGCCGATCCCGCCGCAGCCCGATCCGGGGTCGCCGAGGTCGCGGCGGCTCCGGCGCCTGAATCGCCCGCTGACGGGCGCGCCGGCACGCTCACCGACTCCCTCCGCGGTCCGGTGTCTGCGCCGGCGGCGGTACCGCGCCAGCAGCGCCGCGGTCACCCCGCTCGCCAGGTTGGCGCCGGCGGCGTTGGCGGTGACGTCCCGGCCGTCGGCGCGCAGGCAGGCGCTCAGCAGACGGGCGGTGGTGGTCTTGCCGTTGGTGGCTGAGATGTACACCGCGCCGCCGCCGAGGCCCCCGCCGAGCCGTGCGAGAGCGACTGTCTCCAGCCTGTTCAGCAC
>JAPPKQ010000252.1 GCA_028819945.1 bacterium
CCGCCGGGATTAGACGCACCGGTTGGTGATCTCGCCGAGGCCCTCGTCCCGGCGGCGCGGGCGGGCCGCGCCACTGGAGTCGCCGGAACGGATCATTCTGAGACGGAGGTGCTTCTGTGAGCGACGAACATTTCCTGATCACCGGCGCCATGGGCTGCATCGGCGCCTGGGTGGTGCGCCACCTGTCGCAGGAGGGCGCCGAGATGACGCTCTTCGACATCAGCACCGACGACAAGCGGCTGCGGCTCATCGTCGACGAGGCCGACCTGGCCGGCCCTCGCCGCATCCAGGGCGACCTCACGGTGACCGAGCAGGTGCTGGCCGCCGCCGAGGGAGCCACCCACATCATCCACCTGGGGGCGCTGCAGGTGCCGACCTGCCGGGCCAACCCGCCGCTGGGCGCCGCAATCAACGTGGCCGGCACCGCCAACGTCTTCGAGGCGGCCCAGGCGCACGGAATCGACAATCTCGTCTACACCAGCAGTGTCGCCGTGTTCGGCCATCCCGACCTGTACGACGCCGACGCCCTGCCCAACGACGCCCAGCGCCACCCGGCCACGCACTACGGCGTCTACAAGGTGGCCAACGAGGACACCGCCAGGGTGTACTGGGAGGAGAACGGCACCCCCAGCGTGGGCCTGCGCCCGCACACCGTGTACGGACCGGGCCGCGACCAGGGGGTCACGTCGTACCCCTGCCAGGCGCTGCTGGCCGCCGTGCGCGGCCTGCCGTACCACATCGAGTACGGGGGGTGGATGGACTTCCAGTACGCCTCCGACGTGGCGCGTATCGTGATCGCGTCGGCGAGGGCGGAAGCCGGCGGCTGCGACGTCTACAACCTCCACGGCAGCGTGGCCACGGTCGCCTCCTTCGTCGAGGCCATCATCGGGACCACCGACTTCGCGGGGATCACCTGTGGCACCGACCAACTGCCCTTCCCCCGCGGGCTCGACGACAGCGCCCTCGAGGCGCGCCTGGGCTCGGTGCCGCGCACACCCGTCGCCGAGGGCGTGGCACAGACCGCCGACTGGTTCCGCGCCGCCATCGCCGACGGCCGCCCCCTGCCCCCGGCCTAGCGACTCCCGCCTCCGACCAGCCGTTCCGTCATTCCAGCGGAGAGCCTGCCCCGGACTCGATCCGGGGGCGGAATCCGGTTGTCGGCGAGTGGATCCGCTCTCGCAGCCGTCCCGGTGAACAGCGGAGACCGCTGCGGCGGTGCAACTATGCTCAGGTTCGGGTCCGCACGAATCCTCGACGACCGGGAGGAATCATGGCCAGATACTCGATTCCGTACGAGTCCCTCGATCCGCTCACGATCGGCGCCGCCGACGACGAGACCAAGGTGTACCGGGAGACTCTCGAACTGGAGATTCCCGACGAGAACCTGCTGGCCGCCATCTATCCCGACGAGCCGGGTCCGGTGCCCAACGCCACCGAGGCGGCCCGGGCGGCCCTGGAGAGCCCGCACAGCGGGCCGCGCTTCAGCGAGCTCCTGGCCGGCGCCTCCAGCGTGGCGGTCGTCATCGACAACCAGTTCCGCCCCACGCCGGCCTCCAAGCTGCTGCCGCCGGTGTTCGACGCCATCGAGGCCGCCGGCATCACCGACGCCAGGGTGGTGTGCGCCAACGGCAAGGTCTTCCCGATGTCCGACAGCGACATCTCCCAGAAGCTCGGCGACGAGAACCTGGCCCGCATGGAGCGCATGGGCATCGGCTTCTTCCAGAACGAGCCCCGCAACGCCGACAACTACAGCTTCGTGGGCGTCACCTCCCGGGGCACGCCCGTGTGGCTGCACAACGAGGTGGCCCGCTCGGAGGTCATCTTCACCATCGGCCACGCGCAGGCCAACCACTGGGGCGCCGGCGGCGGCGGCAAGCTGATTCTGCCCGGCGTGGTGTCCGATGAGACCGTCGAGTCCAACCACTGCGCCTTCGTCCCCTCGCCGCAGACCCACTACGGCGCCTACGCCGGGCCGATGCGCGCCGACATCGACGAGACCGCCACCATGTGCGGCCTGTCCGCCACGATGAACGTGCTGCTGGACACCCGGGGCAGGGTCATCGACTGCATCTACGGCGCCCATCCCGACGCCCACATCGAGGCCATCGACCGCTTCAACTCCATCTACGCCTACGACAATCCCGTCGCTGACGCCGGTCCGGCCGACATCGCCGTCTGCGGCGTCTTCGCCCCCACCGACCACCTGTTCTTCCACACCGGCTGGGGCTGCATGTCCTCGGACCTGGTGGTGCGTGAGGGCGGCACGATCATCTACTGCTCGCCGTCTCCCGGGGTGTCCACGGCGATCGGCGATTTCCCGGGTCTGGCGCTCATGGACCTCATGAAGCCCTACATGCCGGCCTCGCCGGAGAACTACCAGAAGGTGCTGCGCGACATCCACGGCCGGAACATCCAGATGTGGGCCGGCTGCATCTGGGTGCCCATCTACGAGGTCATGACACGCAAGCACCTCACGATGGTCACCCTGGAGGAGAACCTGGAGATGGCCGCCGACATCGGCCTCGACGCCACCACCAGCCTCGACGAGGCCTTCGGGGCGGCCATGGGGCGCCACGGCCCCGACGCCAAGGTGATCGTGCTGCCGTTCGCCCGCTACCAGCTGCCCCGCAACGCCATCCGCATGCACTCCGAGGAGGTGCGGGTGCTCGAGCAGGTCCGCCTCTGAACCCTTCGGGCGCATCGGTGACGGTGCGCGGTATCAGCGGGCGCGGGACGGCTGGGCCCGCCGAGCCGCCCACTGACGCCCGCGAGATCAAGGGCAAGACCACCGTCGTGGAGGTGCTGCGAATGTTCCCCGGCGGTGAGGCCGCCCAGTTGATGTCGCGCCTGAGCTGGCCCTGCGCCCACTGCGGCGGGGCGTTCCACGAGCCGCTGGCTGTCGCCGCCAAGCGCCACCGCAACTCCCCGCTGCTGGTGTTGGAGGCCTTCCGGGCGCTGTGCACCTCTGACGGACCCAGCGAGGAACTGATCCAGCAGGCGGCCGTCAAGTCCACGGACCGCTGATGTCGCCGCTGCTGGCCGCCGCGGCGCGCCGCCTGGGGCGCCGGTCACCCCGACCCGAGCCTGCGGGGGAGCCCGACGCCGCGCTCGTCGCCGAGCTCCGTGCGGCCATCGGCGCCGAGCGGGTGCGGGCCGACGCCGCCGCCCGCTACCTGGCCTCCCGCGACGCCTCCATCTACAGCGAGGGCACTGCCGGGCCGTTGTGCTTCCCCGTCACCACCACCCAGGTCAGCGCCTGCGTGCGGATCGCCGCCGACCACGGCCGCGCCGTGGTGCCGCGGGGGGCGGGCACGGGACTCTCGGGCGGCGCCGCGCCACTGGGCCGGCCCGTGGTGCTGTCGCTCACCCGCATGAACGAGCTGCTGTCGGTGGACCTGGACAACGGCGTGGCGTGGGTGCAGCCCGGCATGGTGAACCTGGAGTTGTCGCGGCGACTGGCCCCCTACGGGATGCACTACGCGCCCGATCCGTCGAGCCAGCAGGCCTGCACCATCGGCGGGAACGTGGCCACCAACTCCGGCGGGCCGCACTGCCTGGCCTACGGCGTGACCAGCGCCCACGTGGTGGCGCTGGAGGTGGTTCTGTCCGACGCCTCCGTCGTGACCCTCGGCGACCTGACGGCCGAGCCCGCCGGCTACGACCTGCGGGGGGCATTCGTGGGATCGGAGGGGATGTGCGGGATCACCACCGCCGCAGCGGTGCGCCTCACCCGCAACCCCGCCGCGGTACGCACGATGCTGATGGCCTACGACGACGTGTCGACCGGAGCCGCAACCGTCAGCGCCATCATCGCCGGAGGCATCGTTCCGGCCGCTCTGGAGATGCTGGATCGGCGCTGCATCAGCGCCGTCGAGGATTTCGCCAAGGCCGGTTACCCGCGAGACGCCGCCGCCGTGCTGCTCGTGGAGGTCGACGGGCCGGCGGGAGGGGTCGCGGCCTCCGCCGACCGGGTGGCCGAGATCGCCCGGGCCAACGGCGCGGTGAGCGTGCGGGTCGCCGCCGACGACGACGAGCGGGCGCGGCTCTGGAAGGGCCGCAAGAGCGCCTTCGGGGCCGTCGCCAACATCCTTCCCGACTACTACCTGCATGACACCGTGGTGCCGCGCAGCCGCCTGGTGGAAGTGCTCGAGCAGGTCTACGAGATCGCCGACCGCTACGAGCTGACCGCGCTGAACGTGTTCCACGCCGGCGACGGCAACCTGCACCCCATCCTGGCCTTCGATGCTCGCGTCCCCGGCACCATGGAGCGCGTGCACGCCGCCGGCCGGGAGATCATCGAGGCCTCGCTGGCGGTGGGTGGGGCCCTCTCGGGCGAGCACGGCATCGGCGTGGAGAAGCGCGACTACATGGAGCGCATGTTCAGCGAGGCCGACCTGGACCAGCAGAGCCGGCTGCGGGCCGCCTTCGACCCGCACTGCCGGCTGAACCCCGGCAAGGTGCTTCCCAGCGCCCACAGCTGCGCCGACATCGGCGCGCTGCGCGCCGCCGACGGGAAGCTCTGGGGCTGAGCGAGGTTCGGCGTGCGGCCTGGTTCTCCGCAACCCGTTCTCCGTCATTCCGGCGAAGGCCGGAATCCACGGCCGATCGGCTCCGGCCCGACCCGTCGTGCGGCGCTCAGCGCGCGCCCGGTGCAATGACGTCGGCAAGCGACATCGACGCGGTCCTGGCCGGCTTCGCCGCCGACGTCGGACCCGAGGGCCCGGTGTCGGTGTGCGGCGGCGGTACCCGCCGACACGTGGGCGGCGAGGTGGCGCCCGTCACGCGGGAGTTGCGGGCGCCGGCGGGCATCGTGGCGTTCGAGCCGGCCGAGATGACGGTGCGGGTGCGCGCCGGCACCACCGTGGCGGAACTCCACGAGGCCCTGGCCGCCTCGGGCCAGCGCACCGCCCTGCCGGAGCGGCCCGGCGGCACCGTGGGCGGGGCGCTGATGGTCGGCGAGTCGGCGATCGCCCGGCTGGGGCTCGGGCCGGTGCGCGACGCTCTGCTGCAGGCCCGCTACGTGTGCGCCGACGGGCGGGTGGCCACCGGCGGCGCCGGCACGGTGAAGAACGTCAGCGGCTTCGACCTTTGCCGGCTGCTCGTGGGCTCGCTCGGCACCCTCGGCCTGCTCGGCGAGGCGCTGCTGCGCACCGTGCCGATCCCCGAGTCCGAGGCCTGGTTCCGCCTCGAGGCGGCGGATCCCCGCCAGGTGTGGCAGCGCTGCCGCACCGCCAACTCGATCCTCTGGGACGGCTCCGCGACCTGGGTGCTGCTCAGCGGCTACGCCCCCGACACGGCCGACGATCGGGCGATTCTCGGCCGTTTGGGCGACGTGGCCGACGCCGGCGGACCACCCGCGCTGCCGCCGCACCGCTGGTCGTGCACCCCGGCCGAGGCGGCCGCCTTCGCCGGCGGCAACGGGGCGGCGCCGAACGGTGCCAGCGCGGGCATCGACTTCGTGGCCGAGATCGGAGTCGGTGTGGTGCACGCCTCGGAGCCGCAACCGCCCCGACCCGCGGCACCGGGCGTCGCCGAGCTGAACCGGCGCATGAAGGAAACTTTCGATCCGACCGGCCGCCTCAACCCCGGCCGCGACCCGCTGCGGCGAAGCTGATGCACCTCGGCCTCGACGACGACGAACTCACCTCCTGCGTGGCGTGCGGCCTCTGCCTGCCGCACTGCCCGACGTTCGTGATCACCGGGCGCGACACCGAATCGCCACGGGGGCGCATCGCCCTCATGCGCGCGGTGCAGGACGAGGGGGCGCCGGTCACCGGTGAGGTGCTGCGGTCGATGGAGACCTGCGTGCAGTGCCTCGGCTGCGAGACCGCCTGCCCCAGCGGTGTGCCCTTCGGGCACCTCATGGAGGGAACCCGGGCCGCGCTGGCAGCCGAGGGGCACATCACACCGCGCTGGCAGCGCCTGGGGCTGAGGCTGCTGCGGCACCGCCGCCTGCTGCTGGCCGGCTCCACCCTGCTGGCGCTCGCCGGCCGGCTGCGGCTACTGCCCATGCGGCGGCTGGGCCTGCCGGCGCGCCTGCCGCTTCGCCGGGGCCGCCACCGCGCCTCGGGATCCGACGTCTGGCTCTTCACAGGCTGCGTCATGGACGCCTGGCAGCGCCACACCCATCTTGCCGTGCAACGCGTGCTCGAGGCCGCGGGGGTGGGTGTGACGCCCACCGCCGGGGCGGCGCCCTGCTGCGGCGCGCTGCACGCCCACGCCGGCCTGGCGCCCGACGCCGCCGCCATGGCCCGCCAGGTCATGGCCGCCCTGTCGGGCGACGACCGGCCCGTGCTCGTGGACTCCGCCGGTTGCGGGGCGGCGATGAAGCACTACGGGCGCCTGCTGGGCACTGCCGAGGCGCGGGATTTCTCGGCCCGGGTGTTCGACGTGCACGAGTGGCTGGCGGACCGGCTCGACGCGCTGCTGGACAGCCGCCCCGCCGCGCCGCTGGAGTTGACCGTGGCCGTGCAGGACCCGTGCCACCTGCGCCATGCGCAGCGCAGCCACGAGGCGGTGCCGGTGGTGCTTGGGCCGTTCGTGCGGGAGTTGGTGACCCTCGACGACGACGGCCTCTGCTGCGGCGCCGGCGGCGCCTACTCGATGCTCGAGCCCGAGCTGGCGACAGCCATCCGCAGCCGCAAGACCGCGGCCGTGGAACGTTCGGGCGCGTCTGTGGTGGCCAGCGCCAACCCCGGTTGCTCCCTGCACTTGGCGGCGGCTGGTCTGGACGTACGCCACCCGCTGGAGTTGGTGGCACAGGCTCTGGACTCCGGTGGGGACGGCTGAGCGCCCCGCTGTGACAGTTGCGATGCGGACCCGGGGCCCGGGAAGGGCGACGTGAGCGGCGCGGGCGCCCCGGGCGGATGGATCGGCGCCACCCCGCACCGGGTGGAGGACGAGACGCTGCTGCGAGGCCGGGGACGCTTCATCGACGACCTGTCGCCGGTCCCGGGCGCGATGCACCTGGCGCTGGTGCGGTCACCGTTCGCCCACGCCCGCATCCGCGGCATCGACACCTCGGCCGCCGCGGCGTCGCCGGGCACCCTGGCGGTGCTCACCGGCGCCGACCTGGCGGCGGCCGGCCGGCCCCTGGGAGCGGTGATCCGCGGTGCCACCGAGCACCACGCGGTGGCCGTCGACGTCGCCCGCTACGCCGGCGAGCCGGTGGCGGTCGTGGTGGCGCGGGACCGCTACCTGGCCGAGGACGCCGCCGAGCTGGTGGACGTGGACTACGAACCGCTCGAGGCGGTGGTGGACCCGCTGCTGGCCGCCGAGGCGGGGCACGTGGTCTCGGACCGGTCGTTCCGCTACGGCGACCCCGAGGCCGCGTTGGCCGCCGCTCACGCCTCGGTTCGGGGCCGGTTCCCGTTCGGTCGCTGGACCGCCGCCCCGGTGGAGTGCTTCGGCGTGATCGCCGATTGGGACCACGCCGTGGACTCGCTCACGGTGTGGGCCAACTTCCAGGGGCCGTTCACCCTGCACACCGTGGCGGCCGGAGCCCTGGGGCTGCCCGCCGCCCGGCTGCGTCTCGTCACCCCGCCCGATTCCGGCGGGAGCTTCGGCGTGAAGGCCGGCGTGTTCGGCTACATCGTCCTGGCGGGCCTCACCTCGAAGATCTGCGGTGTGCCGGTGCGCTGGATCGAGGACCGTGTCGAGCACCTCGCGGCGAGCGGATCGGCCACGCACCGGGTGACCGACGTGGAGGCCGCCTTCGCCGCCGACGGCGAGTTGCTGGCACTGCGCTACGACGTGGTCGAGGACGTGGGGGCCTACCTGCGGGCGCCCGAGCCGGCCACCCTCTACCGGATGCACGGCTCGCTGACCGGCGCCTACACCGTGCGCAACGTGGCCGTGCGCAACCGGGTGGTCCACACCAACCGCTGCCCGACCGGGCTGAACCGGGGCTTCGGCGGCCCGCAGCTGTACCTGGCGCTGGAGCGCATCATGGAGCGCGGCGCCGCCCGCCTGGGTCTCGACCCCGTCGAGGTGGCCCGCAGGAACCTCGTGCCGCCGGAGGCGTTCCCGTACCGCACGCCGACAGGTGGCCTGTACGACTCCGGCGACTACGCCGCCTGCCTCGACGACGCGATCGGCGCCGTGGACTACGAGGGCCTGCGGCGGCGCCAAGCCGAGCGGCGCGCCGGCGGGGATGACCGCCGGCGGCTGGGCATCGGGCTGGCCTGCGTGGTGGAGCCGTCGATCTCGAACATGGGCTACATCTCCCTCGCCGAGACGTCGGAGGAGCGCGCCAGGGGCCGGCCGAAGTCCGGCAACGCCGAGGGCGCCACGCTGGCCATGAACCCCCTCGGCGGGGTGACCGTGCGCCTCTCCACCGTGCCACAGGGGCAGGGTCACCGCACCGTCGCCGCCCAGGTGGCCGCCGACGTCCTGGGTCTCAGCCCCGCCGACGTGGAGGTCCAGAGCGAGATGGACACCCACGTGAACGCCTGGACGGTGTCCTCGGGGAACTACTCCTCCCGCTTCGCCGGCATCGGGGCTGCGGCGGTCGCCGAGGCGGCGGCGCAACTGGCGGGGAAGCTGCGCCGCATCGCGGGCGATGTCCTGGAGTGCGCGCCGGCCGACGTGGAACTCGTCGACGGGCAGGCCCGCGTGGTGGGCCAGCCCGACCGCGGCGTCTCGCTGCGCCGCCTCGCCGGGGCGGCGCACTGGAATCCCGAGTCGCTGCCGGCGGGGCTGGAGCCGGGCTTGGCGGTGACCGCCTTCGTGTCGGCCCCGAACCTGGACCCGCCCAACGACGCCGACGAGGTGGCCTCCTCGGCGGCGCACGGGTTCGTGGTCGACGTGGCGGTGGTGGAGGTGAACATCGCGACCGGTGAGGTGGGGATCCTCGACTACGTCACGGTGCACGACGCGGGCACGCTGCTGCACCCCCGCCTGGTGGACGGCCAGATCCTGGGGAGCTTCGCCCACGGCCTGGGTCCGGCCCTGCTGGAGCAGACCGTCCACGACGACGAGGGCAACCTGCTGACCGGCAGCTTCATGGACTATCTGTGCGCCACCTCGACCGAGGTGGCCGATCTGCGCATCCTGCACCGCTGCACACCGTCGCCGTTCACGCCGCTCGGCGCCAAGGGCCTCGGGGAGGGCAACACCATGAGCGCCCCCGCCGCCCTGGCCAACGCCGTCTGCGACGCTCTGGGGATCGATGACCTGGAACTCCCGCTCACCGCGCCCCGCATCTGGGAGTCGCTCAGCGTCAAGGCGAGGACGACCGAGGCGTGACGAGTTCAACCGGAGCGCTCTCCTCCCGTCATTCCGGCGAAGGCCGGAATCCATTGTCCAGCGGCACCGCTGCAGCCTGTCTGCGCGGGCCGTCCGGCATCGTGCGGGGCACCCATCCATGAAGCCGCCGCCGTTCCGCTACGTGCGCCCGGACAGCCTGGAGGAGGCCCTGGCAACCCTCGCCGAGCACGGCGACGGGGCCAAGGTTCTGGCCGGCGGCTGCAGCCTGGTCCCCATGCTGAACATGCGCCTGGCCCGCCCCGAGGTGCTGGTGGACGTGAACCGCCTCGGGGGCCTCGGCGAGGTGCGCGCCGGCAACGGCACCGTCACCACCGGGGCCATGCTGCGGCAGTCGGCGCTCGAGCGTTCGACGCCGCTGCGCCGGGCGCTGCCCTTGGCGGCCGCCTGCGCGCCTTACATCGGCCACTTCGTGACCCGCAACCGAGGCACGGTGGGCGGTTCGTTGGCGCACGCGGACGCTCGCGGCGAACTGCCGCTGGCGCTGCTCACCCTCGGCGGGTCGGTGCTCGTGGAGTCGCAGCGTGGTCGGCGCGGCATTGGCGCCGAGGAACTGTTCGTCTACCACTTCACCTCCGCGCTGGCACCTGACGAGCTGCTCACCGAGGTCCGCTGGCCGGCCGCTGCGCCGAGCTGGGGCTTCGGCTTCGCCGAGATGGCCCAGCGCCACGGCGACTACGCGCTCGCCATGGCGGCCTGCGCGCTGCGGCGTTGCGACGGGGCGGTCGCCGAGGTGCGCCTGGGGCTGGGTGCCGTGGCTGACCGGCCGCTGCTGGCCACCGAGGCGGCGAGCGTCCTAGTGGGCCAGGACCTAGACGGGGCTGCCGGCGATGAGGCGGTGCGTGAGGCGGCGAGTCTGGCCGCCGCTGCGGCCCAGCCGTTCGAGGATCTGCACGCCTCGGTGGCCTACCGGCGGCAACTCGTGAGCCTGCTGAGCGAGCAGGTGATCCGCCAGGGCTGGCTGGACGCGGATGACCGGGCGGGGGAGGGCGGCCCGTGAGCGACCACCGCGAGATCGCCGTCACCGTCAACGGCCGGCGCTACCGCGAGGCGGCATCCGACCGGATGCTGCTCTCGGACTTCCTGCGCCAGCGCCTCGGACTCACCGGCACGCACGTGGGCTGCGAGCACGGGGTGTGCGGCTCCTGCACCGTGCATCTCGAGGGCGCGGCCGTGCGCTCCTGCCTGCTGCTGGCCGCCCAGGCCGACGGCACCGAGCTGCGCACCGTGGAGGGCCTGGCCTCCGGCGACCGGCTGCACCCGCTGCAGGAGGCCTTCCGGGAGCACTTCGCCCTGCAATGCGGCTTCTGTACCCCCGGAATCCTGATGGCGGCGGTGGACTTCCTGGCCCAAAACCCCACCCCCTCTCGCAGCGAGA
>JAPPKQ010000388.1 GCA_028819945.1 bacterium
CTGCCGTTGCCGGCCGGCGGGTGGGCGGCATGGCAATAGATCTGCCCCTGCTGGGTGTCTTCGGCGAGGCGCGGTTCGTGGAGGCTTTCGCCGCGGATCGGACCATCAGGGCCTGGCTCGACGTGGAGGTGGCGCTGGCGCGGGCGCAGGCCGAAGCCGGCGTGATCCCCGAGTCGGCAGCCGAGACGATCCGGACGGAGCTCGAATCGGCCGAGATCGATCACGGGCAACTGGAGGAGGGCGCCCGGCTCGTGGGGTACCCGATCCTGCCGCTGTTGCAGCAGCTCGGCCGATCCCATCCCGATGTGGCGTCGTGGCTGCACTTCGGTGCCACCACGCAGGACATCATGGACACGGCGCTGGTGCTCCTGTTGCGCGACGCCTGCAGGGGCATCGCCCACGCCGGCGTCGAGTTGGGCGACACCCTGGCTGCGCTCGCCGAGACCCATCGGGCCACGCCGATGGCCGGCCGGACGCACGGGCAGCAGGCCGTGCCGATCACCTTCGGCATGAAGGTCGCCGGCTGGCTGGAGGAGATCGCCCGCTCGCTGGTGCGCCTCGGCGAGGCGCGGGCGGCCGCCGAGGTGGTGCAGCTGTACGGGGCGGCAGGCACGTCGGCGGCCTACGGGCCCCTCAGCGCCGCCACGCGCCGGCGCACCGCGGAGATCCTGGGTCTGGGTTGCGACGACGTGCCGTGGCACAGCGTCCGGGACCGCCTCGCGCAGGTCGCCGCCAGCCTGGGCGTGCTGGCCGCGGCGACGAGCCGGATCGCTCTGGAGGTCATCGACCTGGCCCGCAGCGAGATCGCCGAGGTGCGCGAGGGCGGCGGCCGGCTGGCCGGCGCGTCCTCCACGATGCCCCAGAAGGCGAATCCCATCCTCTCGGAGACCATCGTGGGGCTCAGCGGGATGGCCTGCGCGCTGGCCGCCGTGCCGCTGCGGGCCATGACCGGCCGCCACGAGCGGTCGGCGGGGGAGTGGCAGATGGAGTGGGACTCGCTTCCGCTGCTCGTTGCCTACACGGGCAGCTCGGTGGCCCGCAGCGGCGATCTGGTCGACGGGCTGCACGTGGACCGTGCGCGGATGGCGGCGAATCTGGAGATCGACGGGGGCCTGATCATGGCCGAGGCGCTCATGATCCGCCTCGCCCCGTTGCTGGGGCGTCGAGAGGCCCACGATGCTGTCTACGACCTGTCCGCGGCCGCTCGGGCTTCCGGCGTGCCGCTGGCGGAGGCTGCCCGGTCGTTCCTCGCCGACCGGGGTCTGGCGGATCGGGTGGATCTCGAGCCGGGCAGCTACCTGGGCGAGGCCGAGGCGATCGTCGATACGGCCGTCGAGCGCTGGCGCACCGTGTGCCGGCCAGCGGTGTGAGTGGCGCCGACCGGGCTCGATCGGCTCACTCGATGGCGGCCTCCGCGGCGGCATCCACCAGAACCCCCAGCAGGTCGATCACCGCGAAGGCCTTGCCTTCGGAGATCGCGTCGAGTGGCCGGTTGCCTTCGAGTTCGGGCTGGGGCGACCGCAACCAGGCTCGCGCCTCGCGGTCGGGCATTGCCTTGCGGGCGAGATCCACGACGGCGCGCAACTCGAGGAGCCGCTCCTCCACGTCGCGACGGACGGTGGCCCCTCGATAGCGCCAGCGGACGACGTCGCGCTTGCTCGTCCGGGTGACCTGCGCGAGGTCCCCGACGGTCAGCACCCCTCCGGCGCACACGTTGTCCAGCAGCGAGCTGATCGTCGTCATCGTCGCGGTGCTCCTTCCGTGCATCGGCAAGTCCCTGGAGGCATACGTTCGCACAAATCGGGCCGGCTGGGCACGGCTGGTACGATCCGCGCACCGCGCAGCGGCTGAGGGGGATGATGGCCATGGAGCGGATCGCGGGATACGAGCCGGTGGAGGCCATCCCGATGCGGCCGCCGACACTTCGGGGTGGGCCACTCAAGGCTCTGCGCACGATCTGGGCCCTCGTCTGGATGACCATGTGGCCGTACGGCTTCATCTACGCCGGCCTGGCCGCCCTCGTGTGGAACGTCTTCACGCCGGCCATGGAGCGCATGGAGCGATTCGCGGTCGGCTGGATCGCCGAGATCTACCTGCGCAACGTGGTACTGCTGCTCGTCTCGGCGGGCGGCCTGCACCTTTGGCTCTACGTACGCCGGGCGCAGGGCAAGAACTACAAGTACGACCGCCGCTGGCTGAGCAACAAGAGCCGCCGGTTCCTGTGGGGCGGCCAGACGCGGGACAACATGTTCTGGGCGCTCACCAGCGGAGCCTTCTTGTGGACGGCCTACGAGGCCGTGCTTCTCTGGGCGTACGCCAACGACCACATCGCCCGGGTGGACTGGGGCGACGGGCCGGGTTGGGTCGTCTACCTGCTTGCGATGACGGTCATGCCGTTCTTCCTGGTCACCGCCTGGTTCTACGTGACCCACCGGCTGCTGCACACCCGCCCCCTCTACCGCTGGGCGCACTACCTGCACCACAAGAACGTCAACACCGGGCCGTGGTCGGGGCTCTCCATGCACCCCGTCGAGCACCTGCTCTACTTCTCCACGGTGCTGTTCTTCATGGTCATCCCCGTCAGCCCCTTCGTCGTCATCCTCACCAACCTCTTCACCGCCATGGACCCGGCGCGGGGCCACTGCGGCTTCGATCGCTTCGAGATCGGCTACGGCCGCACGATGCCCGCGGGCACCTACTACCACGACCTGCACCACAAGTACTTCGAGTGCAACTACGGCCTGCAGGTGATCCCCATCGACGCCTGGATGGGCACCTGGCACGACGGCTCGCCCGAGGCCCACGAGCGGATGCGGGCCCGCCTGGAGGCCGCCCGCCGCTGAGCGGTCTATTCGGCGGCGCCGGCCGTGACGTCGAAGCCCGGCGGCACGAGGACGTCGCCGGGGGTGAGCTCGGCGATCGACCCGCGGCCGAGTCCCAGCAGCGCCGAGTCGATGCCGGCGCGGAGCACGTCGAGCACGTTCTCCACGCCCGCCTGCCCGTTGGCGGCCAGGCCCCACAGGTAGGCGCGGCCGACGAGCACCGCCCGGGCGCCGAGGGCGACGGCCTTGACCACGTCGCTACCCCGGCGGATCCCCCCGTCGAGCAGGACCTCGACGTCGTTGCCGACGGAGTCGGCGATCGGCTGGAGCAGGCGAATGGTTGCCGGCGTCGTGTCGAGATTGTTGCCGCCGTGGTTCGACACCGAGATGGCCGTGGCCCCGACGTCGGCGGCCCGTCTGGCGTCGTCGACGCGCACGATGCCCTTGAGCATGCAGGGCCCGTCCCACTGCTGCCGCAGCCACGCCAGGTCGTCCCAGGAGGGCGGCGGGGTCTGCATCCACTCCCCGTAGGCCTCGAAGAATCCCGGCGGATCCTCCCCGGGATTCGCCATGTTGGGCACCGCCAGGTCCGGCAGCCGCCCGGCGCGCAGCCAGCGACCCAGCCAGCGGGGGCGGCGGAGCACCTCGGGTGCCAGGCGCCGCAGAGCCTCCAGGTCGATGCGCTGGGGAATGAACGGGCTGCCCCGGTCGCGGCTGTGCACGAAGGACCAGTCCAGCGTGACGATCAGGCCGACGGCGCCGGCCGCTCTGGCGCGCTCGAGGCGCTGCAGGATCCGGTCGCGGGATCCGCACCAGTAGATCTGGAACATCGTCTGCGGGTGGGCGGCGACGACCTCTTCGATGGGCTTGCTGCCGAAGGCGCTGAGGCACATGACGGTGCCCCGGGTGGCGGCGGCGCGGGCGACGGCCACTTCGGCGTCGGGGTGGACGGCCTGCACGCCGGTGGGCGAGATCAGCACCGGCATCGAGACCGGCTGGCCCATGACGCTGGTGGACAGGTCGCGCCCGCCGGGCTTGCCCGCGACCGTCGGGGTGAAGCCCAGCTCGCCGAACGCCGCCTCGTTGTCGCGGAGCGTGACGCCCGCCTCGGCGCCGGCGTGCAGCGCCGCGGCGACCGAGGCCGGAAGGGTGCGCTCGGCGCGCCGGCGGGCCACCGCCACCGACTCGAACCAGCCGCCGGCCATCAGGCGCTCACGGTCGTGGCGGGATCGAACCCCGCCAGCGGACTCTCGTCGCAGGCCCGAGCGGTACGGCGCGGCAGGAGCCTCACCCGGGAATGGTCGGCGGTGGGTCGCGGTGCCGAGCCGGGCTCGACGGCTGCCAGCGCCGCGGCGCCGTGGCCCTTGGCGCACTCGGGGTCGGGTCCGGCGAGCGGGAGGCCGGTGAAGAACTTCGCCGCCATGCAGCCGCCGCGGCAGCCGTCGTAGGCCGAGCAGGCACCGCACGCGCCGGCGTCCTGCGGTTCGCGCAGCGAGCGGAACAGGTCCGCCTCGCGCCACAGCCGCCCGAATCCGCCCGGGTTGCGCACGTTGCCCGCCCGGAACTCCTCGTGGATGGCGAACGGGCAGGCGTAGACGTCACCCACGGGGTCGATGAGGCACACCACCCGCCCGGCGCCGCAGAGGTTCAACCCGGGCAGCGGCTCGCCATAGCCGGCCAGATGGAAGAACGAGTCACCGGTCAGGACCTCCTCCCCGTGCGCCAGCAGCCACCGGTGGAGGCTCTGCTGCTGGGTGGCGGTGGGGTGCAGTTCGCCCCAGACGTCCGCGCCGCGCCCCGACGGTCGCAGGCGCGTGAGCCGGAGTTGGGCGCCGTAGCGGTCGGCGAGCGCCTTCAGGTCGTCTAGTTGGGGCAGGTTGTGGCGGGTGCAGACGACCGACAGCTTGAAGCCCCGCACACCGGCGGCGGCCAGATGCTCCATGGCGGCGAGGGCGGTGGCGAAGGTGCCCTCGCCGCGCACGGCGTCGTTGACCTCGGGGGTTGCACCGTCGAGGGAGATCTGCACGTCCAGGTAGTCGCTGCCGGCGATGCGCCGGGCGGCGGCCGGGGTGATCCGCGAGCCGTTGGTCGAGAACTTCACGCCGACGTGGTGGGCGACCGCGTAGTCGACGATCTCCCAGAAGTCCCGCCGGATCGTCGGCTCGCCCCCACCGATGTTCACGTAGAACACCTGCATCGCCTCGAACTCGTCGATGAGCGCCTTGGCCTCGGCGGTGGACAGCTCGCGGGGATCGCGCCGCCCCGAACTCGACAGGCAGTGCCGGCAGTCCAGGTTGCAGGCGTAGGTCAGTTCCCAGGTGAGGCAGATCGGCGCCTCCAGCCCGGCGGCGAACTGCTCGACCAGCGGGGCGGCCCCGCTCACGGGCGGCGCTCCCGCAGCATGTCCGTCTCCACCAGCCTCGCCAGCGCCCGCTCGAAGGCAGGAAGTGCCTCTTCGGCGACGCCCGCCCCGTCGCAGGCGGCCCGCGCCGTTGCCGAACCGTCGAGCCGCTCGAGGACCTCCAGGAGGCGTCGATCCTTCAGGAACGACAGGCGCCGCGTGCCGAAGTGGTACAGCAGAGCGCCGAAACGCTCGGGCCGCACCGACACCTGCGGCGCGACGCCGAGCCGACGATCCAGCACGGAGGTCATGATGTCAACTCCTGTCACAGTTGCCGGGAGGTCCCGCCGATGGTACCCCTCGCCGCTCAGAGGTCTCCGCAATCCGGTGGGCAGCGGTTCAGGTGACCCTCGAATCGGATACGCGGGCGGGGAGACCACAGGCGTCACAGTCACAGGCAGCCTCTACGCTCGGCGTCGGTGGCCCGCTTGGAGGATCTGAAGAAGGGCGCCCGTGTGCGGGGGGTGACGCCGACCGGGCCGGTGACCGTGATCGACGCCGACTGGATCGGGGCCGACGCGCTGACCCTCACTTACGAGGACGGCGGGGGTGTCACGGACCGCGAAATCCTCTACCGCGCCAATGAGGCCGACTTGGAATTGGTCGACGGCGGGCGTCCCTGGCCATTGGACGCCGATCCGGCGCTGTTCAAGCTGGTCGCCGAGGCGAAGCGCATCTCGCTCGCCTACCTGTTCGACCCCTATCTGGCGACCGAGACCAGCGACATCGAGGTGCTGCCGCATCAGATCGAGGCCGTCTACGGCCACATGCTGCCGCTGCGACCGCTTCGCTTCCTGCTGGCCGACGACCCGGGTGCCGGCAAGACGATCATGGCCGGACTGCTCATCAAGGAACTCATGGTGCGCGGCGACCTGGGGCGGTGCCTGATCGTCGTGCCCGGCGGGCTCGCCGAGCAGTGGCAGGACGAGCTGGGCGAGAAGTTCGGCCTGGAGTTCGAGTTGCTCAGCCGCGAGATGGTGGAGGCGTCCCGCTCCGGCAACCCTCTCCTGGAGCGCCCGCTGCTGGTGGCCCGCCTCGACATGCTGGCCCGCAACGACGATCTGCAGGCCCGCCTGGCGCAGACCGAATGGGACCTCGTGGTGGTGGACGAGGCCCACAAGATGTCGGCGTCGTTCCAGGGCGCCGAGGTGCGGGAGACCAAGCGTTACCGCCTGGGACGGCAGCTCGAGCAGGTCGCCCGCCACTTCGTGCTGATGACCGCCACTCCGCACAACGGCAAGCCGGAGGATTTCCAGTTGTTCATGGCGCTGCTCGACAGCGACCGCTTCGCCGGCAAGTTCCGCAGGGGGACTCACAGCGACGAGCCGCCCCGCGACCTCATGCGCCGCATGGTCAAGGAGGAACTGCTTCGCTTCGACGGCACCCCGCTGTTTCCCGAACGGGTGGCGAAGACCGCGAAGTACCCGCTCAGCGAGGGGGAGCACGAACTCTACGAGCAGGTCACCGAGTACGTCCGCACCGGGATGAACCGGGCGGAGCGGCTGCGCGCCGAGGGGCAGGGCGGCCGCTCGGCGGTGGTGGGTTTCGCCCTGACGATCCTGCAGCGGCGCCTGGCGTCGTCCCCGTTGGCGATCTGGCGGTCGATCCAGCGCCGCCGCGCCCGGTTGGGTGCCCGGCTCGTCGAGGTGAGGGACATGCGGACCGCCCTGGAGGTGACGCAGGTTCCCAGCGGCTACCGACCCGACGACTTCGGCGACGGCTTCGACGACGGCTTCGAACCCGATGACCTGCTGGGAAGCGAGGTCGAGGCGGTCGAGACCGAGATCCTCGACGCGGCGACCGCCGCCCGGACCGTCGAGGAGTTGGAGGCCGAGATCGCCGATCTCGGTCGCCTCGAGGAACTTGCCGAGACGGTGTACCGGTCCGGCGCCGATCGCAAGTGGGAGGAGTTGGCCGACCTTCTGCAGAACACGCCCGAGATGCTCGACGCCGAGGGGCGGCGCCACAAGCTGATCGTCTTCACCGAGCACCGCGACACGCTCGAGTACCTGCAACGGAAGCTCGCCGGCCGGGCCGCTCGCCGTGAGACCGGGCGTTATCAAGTCGTCGGCGTACCCGCATCGCTGCGCCGCTGGGACGACGCCAACCGGCGTGGCCGCCTGCTGCGGAACTACGAGCGGATCTGCTTCGAGCACGACCACGTGTCGGTGTCCGGGCGGCCGGTTGCAGATCTCGTGGCGCCGGGCCATCCGCTGCTCGATGCCACCGTCGGCGTGCTCCTGGAGCGCCACGGATCGGTGCTGCGGCAGGGCACCACGCTCATCGACCCCCAGGACTGGACGGAGACGCCGCGGCTGCTGGTGTTCCTCGAGCACGAGATCGTCGACGGCACGACGCTTGGCGACGGTCGCCGCCAGGTGGTCTCCCGGCGCTTCGAATACGTGGAGATCACCGAGACCGGTGACGTGCGCGGCGCCGGACGGGATCCCCACATTGACCTGCGCGCCCCCGACGCAGACGAGCAGGCGTTGCTGGCTCCGCTGGCGGAAGCCGACTGGGTGATCGCCGGGCTTGAGACGACGGCCCTGCGCCACGCCGGTGAGCACAACGCTCCGCAACACCTCGCCGAGGTGCAAGATCGGGTGCAGTGGCGGGTAAAGCGCACTCTCGACGCCGTCGAGAGCCGTCTCAAGGAGGAGATCCGCTACTGGGGTGCCGAAGCCCTCCGGCTGAAGGACAAGGAACTCGCCGGACAGAGCGGCGCCAGGCTCAACTCTGCCCTCGCCGGTCGCCGGGCCGCCGAGGCCGAGGAGCGCCTGCAGCGCCGGCGGGCCGAGTTGGCCCTGCAGGGCAAGCTCTCCGTGCGCCGGCCCCGCGTCGTGGGCGGAGCGCTCGTGGTGCCCGCCGGACTGGTGGCCAAGCTGGCAGGGACCGAAGTGCCCGAACACGCGCACGACACGGTTCGAACCGAGAAGCTCGCCGTGGCAGCGGTGCTCGCTACTGAGCGGGAGTTCGGAAGGGACGCCACCGAGATGCCCCACAACAACGAGGGGTACGACGTGGAGACCCGCGCCGACGACGGCCGCCTGCTGTTCATCGAGGTCAAGGGCCGGGTAGCGGGCGCCGACCGCTTCACGGTCACCAACCGGGAACTCAACTACGGCCTGAACAACGCCGATCGCCACATCCTGGCCCTCGTGCGAGTCGACGAGGACGACACCACCACCGTCCGCTACCTCTACGACCCGTTCGGTGGCCGCGAGTCCGAGCCAAGCGCCGCCGAATACGACCGCCGCCTCTCCTGGGACGCCTAATGGAACCTCGCCGAACCTCCGCGGTGAGTTTCCGGCCTGCTGCAGGTTCGCCTGCGTCAGAACCGATCGCGGCTTTGCCTCGCGAGCCTGTGCTAGCGAGACGAGAGGATCTGCTCCCGCGAGGTGAAGCTCGCCGCGTTCCGCATCTTCCGTTGAACGCTCTTCGGCTTCCGGCCGATCACGAGGGCGTGAGCGGCATTGTCCGGGCGAGGGTCAGCGACAGTCTGCTGATCGAGTGCTTGTGCGGCGGACGCTCGAAAATCGGAGACGCCGGCCTCGCCCGCGAGCGTGATCGACATGTCTTTCTGGATCCGGGCGATGTCGACCGACAATTCGGGGTCGGAGAACGCGATGGATGACACCTGCCCGTTGTCGACGATGTGGGTTCGGTGGAATCGCCGCCAGAGGCTCTCGCTGCCCTCGAGCGGCTCACGATCGCTCAAGCGGTCGCCTGCTGCATGCGCTGCATGCGAGAGAGATAGTCCCGCAGCAACTCCCATGTGCCGCTTCGGGCGGTTGCCGTCGTCTCGGTCTCTTGACCCGACGGGTCCACGATCAGGACTAGGGCCGGCCCGCTGGGAGGGATCTCGACCTCGATTTCGAAACCCCCGGTCATCCATTCAATCTGTACGCCGCCGTCCGGCGTGGGAACGACACAGGGGCTCGGGCCGTCGGGGCAGATCTCGTTGAGCGCGTCGACGGCTCGCTTCACGGCACTCTCGTGAATGGGGCGTTCGCCGTAGCCGTTCCAGTCCTCCCCCAGGGACAGGAAACCGAGCATCCGGTCGAGTGTCGGCCGGAACCACGGTTGCCTGAAGAGAGCAGCTGAGACCTGCAGGGTGATCTCGCGCCGTTCCGGCCCCAGGACGGTTCCAGCCGCAGGTGTCATGGTTTCTGAGACGCCCACTCGTGCGGAGGCGACCCATGATCGCTGGAGGGGCGTGCTCTCGCTCAGCAGGTCTTGCTCGACTGCGCTCATATTGTTCGTCCCCAGCGTTCGTGTGCCTCTGCTGTCGTGATGCATGTGAAACCTCTCACGATCCACTCGTGAGCGAGGTCCATGAAGTCGAGCGCGCCGTCGAGGTCGGGCGAACTCGCTCGGCCCCGCGAGACCAGGTTGAGGCCGGTGATCCACCGTCCATCACCGGACTGGCCGGACTGCCCCTCGATCGCGAGCCATCCGCGCCCGTCGGGAAGCTCGAAGCGTGTGAAGAACCCGGCCCCGCTCGGCGCTGGCAGGAAGTCGTCATTCATCGATCCCGTCCACGGCGCGACGATCGTCGACATGCCGTCAGGTGAGTCGCAGCCCTCCCCTGCCTCCGGTCGGTTGACGTACAGGACTTCGCTGATCGAGGGTGGGGGCAGAGTCAGGTCGACCTGCTCGACGACGCGTGATAGACGCTTCCAGGCCTCGACGAGGAACGCTCGGATGGTTGCGTAGTGCGGGTAGGGGGTGTCCTTTGGGAGCTTCCGCCAGTTGACGACGAGCCGGTCTTGCTGGAGTTGCAGGAGTTGGCTTCCGTCGCTGTTCTGAAGCCACAGGCGAGGCGTCTCCGTCTCGTCGCTCAGCTTGAGTGCCACCGCCGGGCGATCGGGTTCGACGGCAATCGGCGCCAGCGGCGGCCGCTCGGACACGTTCGGCAGCATGTCCCGCCAAGGCTCGGCGATCCGGGCGAGGTCCACCGAGCGGTAGCCGATGGCTGACTCGAATTGGATCGCCAGAGCGACCTCGACCACCGGCGGCCGGTCGTAGGCAGGGAGTTGGCCTTCAGGCGGCCGCACCGGGCACCGCGTGAGTTGACCGCATGGCAGTTCTGAGACTAGCCGGAACGCCGCCCGGAGCAGCGGACGGCGACCGGCGGACGGCCCGATCGCGGACTCCGTATCCGGCCCGAGAGGAGAAACTGGTGCCGCTGGGTCGCGTGGGCACCGCCCGCAAGGCCGAGTGCGACCGCCGCCTGTCCCGGGACGCCTACGGGAATCTCGCGGCGGCGCCGCAGTGAGTGGATATTGAGACAATGGACTTCATCCATATTCGCAGTAGGAGGGAGCCAGTG
>JAPPKQ010000056.1 GCA_028819945.1 bacterium
ACGCCTCATGGCCAAGCGGGCCCGTCTCGTGGGCACCGTGCTGCGGGCGCGCCCGCTGGAGGAGAAGATCGCTCTCAGCAGGCGTTTCGCCAGAGAGGTCCTGCCGCTGTTCGAGTCGGGACGGCTCCGGACCGTCATCGACCGGCGCTACGGCCTCGACGAGGTTGTCGACGCGCACATCTACATGCAGTCCAACGCCAGTTTCGGAAAAATCCTGCTTGACGTCGCGATGCCGGAAGAGGTCGACGGCGCCCTGTGAGCCGGCCCGAGGCGGTTGCCACCCCCGGTGCGGTGACATCCACTAACATCATGTGCGTTGGTTTCTGTTTCCAGGGCGACGGGCAACTTGTCACAAGGTGCTACGACCGTTTGTCTCCGTAGTGCAGCACCAATGCACTAGGGGGATGGGAACGACACGAGGTTGTGAGGTTCACGGACATGGTAGAGTCAGACATCGATTGGCTCAGCACTGAAGACACGGCAAGGCGTCTCGGCCTGACGACCCGGACGATTTACAGGTTCGTGGATATCGGGCAGCTTCCGGCGTATCGCTTCGGGCGGGTCTTCCGGTTCAAGGCGAGTGATGTCGATGCGTTCATCGAGCAGTCACGCGTCGAACCCGGCACCCTGAAGCATCTGTATCCGGATCCGATCCCCGCGCAGGCCTCAGGCGCAGGCGAGGAAGAGTCGTCACCGGAGAGCTAGTCGCTTGCCGGACCTCCTCACGTGCGGCGCGCTGACCGGCGCCCACTCCGAACTGCAAGCGGGTAGCCGGGTCGCCCCGTCCGGGTTGCTTTGTCCTCGGTGACCGAGCAACCCGCGAGCCGCTGCCGGGTGACGATCCCCGGCAATCACCTGGTGCCCGCCCTGCTCGGGCCCGCTGATCGCCATCTGCGCCTGCTGGAGGCGGCGTTCCCGCAGACCGGCATCCACGTGCGGGGCAACGAGGTGACCGCCAGCGGCCCGGACGCGCCGAGCGTGGCGCGGGTCCTCGAGGAATTGATCACCCTCGTGCGCCGGGGACAGCCGGTCGACTCCCGGTCCGTGGTGCACGTCATCGACCTGGTCGCCGCCGACGAGAGCCCCAGCGAGGTCCTGAACGACGAGGTTCTCCGTCATGCCCGGGGGTCGGCTGTGCGGCCGCGCTCTCGGGGCCAGAAGATGTACGTCGACGCGATCCGCTCTGCGACGGTGACCTTCGCCATCGGTCCCGCCGGGACGGGCAAGAGTTGGCTGGCCGTCGCCGCAGGGATCGCCGCGCTGCAGGCGCGCGAGGTGGAGCGGATCATCCTCACCAGGCCCGCTGTCGAGGCCGGCGAGCGGCTCGGGTTCCTGCCCGGCGACGTCGCCGCCAAGGTGGATCCGTACCTGCGACCGCTCTACGACGCGCTGTACGACATGCTGGACCTGCAGGGAGTGCAGCGGCTCCTGGAACAGGAGGTCGTGGAGGTGGCGCCCCTGGCGTTCATGCGCGGGCGCACGCTGAACAGGAGTTTCATAATCCTCGACGAGGCCCAGAACACGACGCCCGAACAGATGAAGATGTTCCTCACCCGCATCGGGTTCGGCTCGCGGGCTGTGATCACCGGCGATGTGACCCAGGTGGACGTTGCCGGGGGCCGCAGTGGTCTCGACAACCTGGAGACGCTGCTGGCCGGTATCGAGGGTGTTCGCTTCGTCCATCTGAGCAGTCGTGACGTCGTCCGGCACCCCATCGTCACCGACATCGTGAACGCCTACGAGAAGGCCAGCAGCGAGACCGGCGGTGAGCCCGGGCGGGACCGGTCGGGGTGAGTGAGGACGGGTCCGAGGACTCTCCGGGTGCCCGGAGGCGACCTTCGGCCGGCGGGCAGCCACCGGCCGGGCACCGGGACGAGGACCCCCAGCGCCGTCGGCGGGTCGTGCACGGACCCGTGGCCGTCGACGTGGTGGACCGGCGCGGCCCCGATTCCGGTCCCGACGGCGAGGACCTCGACCTCGACCGGTGGGGCCTGCTGGCGGCATCCGCCGCCTACGGCGAAGGGGTCCGGCGCCCTGCCGAACTGGGGCTGGCGTTCGTGGACGAGGCCGAGATCACCGAGTTGGCAGCCGGCTGGCTTCAGAGCGACCATCCGACCGACGTCCTGGCGTTCCCGGTGGAGACGAGCACCCGGCGCGCCCTTCGCGCCGCCCCGGCCGGAGACGCCCCGCTGCTCATGGGCGATGTCATCGTCTGCCCGCCGGTCGCGGCCCGCCAGGCCGGCCAGGCGGGCCGCGCGCCGGCTGACGAGATGGCCCTGCTCATCGTGCACGGTGTGCTGCACCTGCTCGGACACGACCACGCCGGCCCGCTGGAATCCCTCAGGATGAAGCGCCGAACCCGGACGCTGCTGGCCCGTCTCTACCGGTCCGGGGCGCCCGACGCCTCCGCAACGACAGGCGAGGGCGGGAGGACGGGCTGAGCGATGCCCGAGGCGCTGGCGATCGCGGCTGTGGCGGTTCTGAGCCTGTGCGCGGTCGTGCTGTCGGCCGCCGAGACGAGCCTCACCCGGCTGCGGCAGAGCCAGGCCAGGGTGCTGCTCGAGGAGGAGCCCGACGAGACCAGCGCGCTGGGCTGGCTGTTGGAACGCCGCCGGCAGGTTCTCGGCCTCGTGCTGGGACTGGTCCTGGCCAGCCACCTGGGCGTTGCCACCCTCGTCGCCTTCCTGGCGCAGCGGCGCTGGGGAGCCGGCGCGCTGGGTGTCGCATTCGCCGTCGAGCTGGTCGTGCTCTACCTCGCCATCGGCGTCGGGGCGAAGTCGCTGGCCATGCGCCGGCCCGAGCGGGTGGCGCGCCTCGTTGCCCCGTTCCTGCGGATCCTGGTGTTGTTCACGCCGCTGCGCTGGCTCGTGCAACTGCCGCAGCGGGCGGGGGGATTCGGTCAGAGCGAGCGGGACGAGCCCGAGGCGGTCTCGGAGGAGGAGCTGCTGGCCGTTGCCGAGCTGGCGGCCGCGGATGAGAGCATCGAGGCGCAGGAGCACCGTCTCATCGAGTCGGTGATCTCCTTCGGCGACACCATCGCCAGGGAGGTCATGGTGCCGCGTCCCGACATGGTGGCGATCGCACGCACCTTCAACGTCTCCGAGGCGCTCGAGGTGGCCCTGTTCAACGGCCTGACCCGCATCCCCGTCTACGGCGAGGGGATCGACGACATCGTGGGTCTCGCCCACGTGCGGGATCTCATCGCGGCGGTACGCGACGAGGGTGACGCCAGGCCCGTCGGCGAGGTGATGCGCGAGATCGGATTCGTCCCCGATACCAAGCGGACCGCCGAATTGCTGGCCGAGATGCAGGGCGGGCATTCCCATCTGGTGATCGTCATCGACGAGTTCGGCGGGACCGCCGGTCTCGTCACCCTCGAGGACCTGCTCGAGGAGATGGTGGGGGAGATCACCGACGAGTTCGACGTGGAGCAGGCGCTGGTGGAGAAGCTGGCGGAGGGCAGGTTCCGGGTGAGCGGCCGCGTGCCGCTCAGCGAGCTGTCCGAAGCGCTCGAGGCGGAACTGCCCTCGGGGCGCTGGAGCACGGTGGGAGGGTTGATCTTCACCCTGCTGGGGCGGGTTCCGCAGGAAGGTGAGATCCTCGACGTGAACGGTCATCGCTTCCTCGTGGAGCGGGTGCAACGGCGCCGCATCGCCCGCGTCCTGGTCACCGAGGTGGACGACGGAACGCCCGCGTGAATTCTGAAGGGGAACTCCGGTCCGGCTTCGTGACGCTGGTCGGGCGGCCGAACGTGGGCAAGTCGACGCTGCTGAACCGGCTGTGCGGAACGAAGGTCTCGATCGTCAGCGACAAGCCGCAGACCACCCGGCGCGCCATCCACGGGGTTCTGCACCGCGCCGGTGTGCAGGTCGTCTTCGTGGACACGCCCGGCATCGGCAAGCCGCGCACGGCCCTGGGTTCCCGTCTGAACGCCACCGCCACCGAGGCGCTCGACGACGTGGACGTGGCCTGCCTGGTCGTCGACGCGACGGCTCCGTTCGGGCCCGGGGACCGCTTTGTGGCGGCGAAGCTTCCCGCCGATGGCGTCGTCGTGGTGAACAAGATCGACGTCGCCTCGCCGGCCCGGCTCCTGGAGCAGCTGGCGCGGCTCTCGGAGGTGCCCGCGGCGGCGTACTTCCCGCTCTCGGCGCGCACCGGGGAGGGTGTCGAGGCGTTCGTGGAGCATCTGCTGGCGCGGATGCCACCGGGCCCGCCCTATTACCCCGAGGGCATGGTGAGTGCGATACCCGACGAGGTGGCGGTGGCGGAGTTGGTGCGGGAGCAGCTCCTGGCGGTGGTGCGCGACGAGCTGCCCTACGCCATCGCCACACGGGTCACGGAGTGGGACTGGCCGCGCATCCGCTGCGAGATCCTCGTCGAGCGGGCCTCACAGCGCCGCATCGTCATCGGCCACCGCGGCGAGGTGCTGAAGCGGGTGGGAACCGAGGTGCGCCGGCAGTTGCCGAAGGGGGCCTACCTCGAGCTGCACGTCTCGGTGGATCCCAACTGGCAGGACCGCCCGGGCGCCGTGGAGCGCTACTGCAGTTGAGGGCGCGAGCGCGCCCGGGACCTCAGAGCGAGGCGAGGAAGTCGAGGACTTCTGCCCTGTCCACCGTGCGACGCAGTGATGGCACCTCCTCCAGCAGGTCCTCCCGGTAACGGGCGGTGGCCAGGCGGGGATCCAGCACGGCCACGACGCCTCGGTCTGCCTCGGTTCGAATCAGGCGACCGGCCCCCTGCGCCAGCAGCATGGAGGCCCGTCTGAGGTCGACGAGGCGGAACGCCTCCTCGCCGATGCGCTCCCGCCGGGCGCTGAGCAGTGGGTCGTCGGGGCGGGGAAACGGGAGGCGGTCCAGGGTCACGAGAGTCAGCGCAGGTCCAGGCACGTCCACTCCCTGCCAGAAGCCGATCGTGGCGAACAGGCAGGAGGCCTCGTCGGCGGCGAAGCGTTCCAGGAGCTGTGGCGGCGGGAGGTCACCCTGGCGCAGCAGTGGCCAGTGAAGTCGCGCTCGGAGGGCGCCGGCGGCCTCCGCGAGCATGTGGTGGCTGGTGAACAGGGCCAGGGTGCGTCCCTTGGCCGCGTTGACGAGCAACTCCAGCTCCTCGATTGCCGCGTCGGTGAACGCCGGGGAGTTGCGCGGTGGGAGGTCTGCGGCGCAGTAGAGCAGCCCGGCCGACCGGTAGTCGAACGGGCTGCCCACGTCCAGATGCCGGTAGTCGTCGCGCTCGAGCCCGAGAGCCACCGGTGTGGCGGTGCCGAGGGTCGCCGATGTCATCACCACGGTCCGTTCTGCGAAGAGGGGCTCGCGCAGGATCTCGCCGACCTCCGGATGGGCGAGGCGAAGCTCGGGGGCGGCGGTGGATCCCGCCACGAAGGCCACCGTGTCCTCCGGTCGCTGCAGCAGCGCGGCGACGTCCTCGCCCAGCGCCGACACCGCGCCGAGTGCCCTCAGCCGCTGTGCCTCGCCATCGTCGTCGCCGGGCCGGGCGGCGCGCAGCTCCGCGGCTACCGCCGCCAGCCGGTTCCCCGTCAGGGTGAGGGCCTCGATGAGTTCGGGCGGGCCGCCGTCCGCCAGGCGCCTGCCGTGGTGTGCCGGGAGGATCTCGGCGATGCGGCGGCCGGAACTCGCCAGCGGCGCCCCGGCCCGGGAGATCACCGCGTTGACCTCCTGGCCGGCGTTGCGCAGGCTGCGCTCGCTGAGGCTCACGCCGGCGATGGCCGTGACGGTGTCCTCGAACTGGTGCGCCTCGTCGACGACCACGAGGTCGTGGGTCGGCAGCAGCGGGGTTCCCAGCAGGTGCAGCACCAGCAGGTGGGTGTTGACGACGACGATGTCGGCGCGCTCGGCCCGCTCTCGGGCCGCCTCGGCGAAGCAGGCTCCGCCCTGCGGGCAGCGCTTGCGGCCGGGGCATCGCGTGGCGTCGACGCTGAGGCGCTCCCAGGCGCCCGGGGGCAGTTCCCAGTCGACCTCGGCCCGGTCACCGGTGACGGACAGGTCGGACCAGGCGAGCAATCGCGCGAAGTCCTCGTCGACACCGGCCTGGTGGCCGCCGACGCCGGCTGCACCGTTCGCCGCGCCCGCAGCGCCGAGCTCGAGTTGGAGGCCGGTGCGGGTTGCCTCGGCGACGAGTTGCCGGCAGACGTAGTTGGAGCGCCCCTTCAGGACGGCCCAGCGGAACGGCCGCCCGCCGGGACGAAGCCGGCGCGACTCCGCCAGTTCCGCCAGGAAGGGCAACTCCTTGGTCGCAAGCTGATCCTGCAGCGCCTTGGTGGCTGTGGCCACAACCACCCGCCGACCGCTCAGGACGGCGGGGATGAGATACGCCAGGGACTTGCCGGTGCCGGTGCCCGCGGCGACGGCGAGGTGCCGGGCGCTCTCGAAGGCCCGCGCCACCGCCTCGGTCATCTGCTCCTGGCCCGGGCGGTGCTCGCCCGCCTCGCCGAGCGCCGCGGTCGCCGCCGCCAGCAGCGCAAGGCTCCGCTCGGCGAGGCTCACTCCCGCAGAGTAGCAATCCCCCCGGCGCCCACCGGCGCCTGGCGATCGTGAGCGGTTGTGGCCGCGACCGGCCGGCGGACGTCGCTCCGGCACCGCGGGTGGCGGCACGAGCGGTGTCGAGCCGGAACTCCCCGCACGGCAGGCTACTCATCGGGTGCGGGTACTGATACAAATGACGTTGACGAACGGCGCTGTGCCGAGTTGCCCGACAGGTGGCCCATGAGCGATTCCGCTGTTGATCTCTCCGCCGTCCCGGCGCACGTGGCGTGCGTCATGGACGGCAACGGGCGCTGGGCGGCGCGGCGCGGGCTGCCGCGCACCGCCGGACACGAGGCCGGGCTGGACGCCCTGTTCGACACTGTCGACGGGGCGTTGGAGATCGGTGTGCAGTGGTTGACCGTCTATGCCTTCTCGACGGAGAACTGGACCCGGCCGCGCGACGAGGTGCGATTCCTGCTGGACTTCAACCGGTCGATCCTGGCGGCGCGGCGCGACGAGATGCACGAGCGCGGCGTGCGGCTGCGGTTCATCGGCGGGCGCGACCGCCGCCTCGCCCGGAGCCTGCTGGCCGAGATGGATGCGGCGGCCGAACTCACTGCCGCCAACGAGCGGCTCACGCTGACCGTGGCGTTCAACTACGGGGGTCGGGCGGAGTTGACCGAGGCGGTGCGCAGGATCGTCGCCTCGGGGATGCGGCCCGAAGAGGTCACCGAGCAGACCATCCGCGCCAATCTGGCCACCGCCGACATGCCCGACCCCGACGTGGTGATCCGGACCTCCGGCGAGCATCGCCTCTCCAACTTCCTGCTCTGGCAGGTGGCCTACAGCGAGATGGTGTTCCTGGACGTGCTCTGGCCCGACTTCGGCCGGGCGCACCTGTTCGAGGCGGTCGCCGAGTACCAGCGACGCGAGCGCCGCTTCGGGGGGCTGGACAGGTGAATGGCCGCAGGGCATGGCCTCCGCAGGCGTACCCGTGAGCGCGCCCGACTGGACCGGCCCGTACCGGGATCGGGCGATGGTGCTGCGGACCTACCGCCTCGCCGAGGCGGACCGCATCATCGTCCTGCTGGGGCGGGATCACGGGAAGATCCGCGGTGTGGCGAAGGGCGTTCGCCGCACCCGCAGCCGGTTCGGGGCACGTCTGGAGCCGGCGAGTCTCGTCGACATCTCGCTGTGGCGGGGCCGGGGAGAGCTGGACACCATCACCGGTGCGGACAGTGCGGGGAACGTGGAGCAGCTCACCGCCCTCCGGGAGGACCTCGTGCTCCTCGGCCGGGCGATGGCGATGCTGGAGGCCGTGGATCGCCTGACCCTCGAGCGGACACCGGCGCCCGACCTCTACGACAGGCTGCTGCGCGGGCTGCAGTCGCTGGTGACCCACCCGTCGGCGCTCAGCGTCGGCGCCTTCCTGTGGCGCCTGGCGCAACTCGAAGGAGTGGCGCCGGACGTCGAGAGCTGCGTGCACTGCGGCGCGGTGGCCGAGTTCGTCGCCCTCGACGTCGCCCACGGCGGCCTGGCCTGCCGGAGGTGCCGGCCGCCGGCGGCGCCGGCAGTCGATGCCGAGACGGTCACGGTTCTGCAGGAGATCCTCGGGGGGCGCCTCGCGGAGGCCCTGGCGCGACTCGGCGTGGCGGTGCTGGAGCAGCACACCGAGCGACGTCTGCGCGTGCCGCCCCTGCTCGGACCCGTCGGCGCCGCAGGGGGCCGCAGCAGCGAGGCGAGGGGGCGTCGCACCCACCGGTAGCCTGCGGGCGTGGTCGAGACAGCCCCTTCGGCAGCCACCGGTGACACCCCGGCGGGCGATCTCGCCGCCGAGCAGAACGGCGAGCGCCTCGACGCCGTGGTGAACCTGTGCAAGCGGCGCGGCTTCGTCTTCCAGTCGGCGGAGATCTACGGAGGCTTCCGGTCCACCTACGACTACGGGCCGGTCGGCGCCCTCATGCTGCGCAACGTGAAGGAGGCCTGGTGGCGTGCCATGGTGCAGCTGCGCCCGGACGTGGTGGGGATCGACGCCGCCATCCTCTCGCCGCCGGCGGTCTGGGAGGCGTCGGGCCACCTGGAGAGCTTCACCGATCCGCTGGTCGTGTGCCGCGAGTGCGGGCGCCGCCACCGCGAGGACCAGCTCGAGGATTCCGAGCTCTGTCCCGAGTGCGGCTCGCGGGGGACCCTCGGCGAGCCCCGGCAGTTCAACCTCATGTTCCGCACCCATGCCGGACCGGTGGTCGAGACCGGCGCCGAGGTCTACCTGCGGCCCGAGACCGCCCAGGGAATGTTCGTGAACTTCGCCAACGTGCAGCGGGCGTGCCGGCTGCGGCCCCCCTTCGGGGTCGCCCAGATCGGCAAGTCGTTCCGCAACGAGATCACTCCCGGCAATTTCATCTTCCGCACGCGGGAGTTCGAACAGATGGAGTTGGAGTTCTTCGTGCCGCCCGCCGAGGCCTCCGGTTGGTTCGAGTACTGGTGCGCCGAGCGGCTGGGATGGTACGTGGGCCTGGGCATCCCCGAGGACCTGCTGCGGTTGCGCCCCCACGGCCCCGACGAGCGCAGCCACTACTCCGACGCCACCTCCGACGTGGAGTTCCGCTATCCCTGGGGCTGGGGAGAACTGGAGGGCGTGGCGAACCGGACCGACTACGACCTGCGGCGCCATGCCGAGCATTCCGGCGAGAAACTGGAGTACTTCGACGCCGCCACCGGGGAGCGCTACGTGCCTCACGTGATCGAACCGGCGGCCGGGGCGACGAGGGCCATGATGGCCTTCCTGCTGGCCGCCTACCACACCGAGGAGGTGCGCGGCGAGACCCGGACCGTGCTCCGCCTGCACCACCGCCTCGCCCCGTACCAGGCGGCGGTGCTGCCTCTGTCGCGCAAGGAGCATCTCATCGAACGGGCGAGGCAGGTGCTGGGGACGCTGGCGCCGCACTGGATGGTGGATTTCGACGTGACGCAGTCCATCGGCCGCCGCTACCGCCGCCAGGACGAGCTGGGGACCCCGTACTGCGTGACGGTGGACTTCGAGACGCTGGAGGACGGAGCGGTGACCGTGCGCGACCGGGACTCGATGGCCCAGGACCGCCTGGCGATCGACGACCTGGTGGGATACCTGCACGAACGGCTCGCCCGCTGAGTCCGGGACGCCGCCGGCGATGCGGCGCCCAGGCGACCCGGGCCGGGGAAAATGACGGCTGGTAACTTGCCGGCATGACCCTCTCCCGCCTGCCCCAGGCCACCGTTGCCGCACGTCCGGGTGCCGGCGGAGGCTGAACGTGGGAATCCTGGCCGAGGACGTGGCCCGGGTCCGCGAGGCCACCGACATCGTCGGCCTCATCAGCAACACCGCGGCGCTGCGCAAGTCGGGTCGGCGCTGGCAGGGCCTCTGCCCCTTCCACTCCGAGAAGACGCCGTCGTTCTCGGTGAACGCCGAGGAGGGGCTCTACTACTGCTTCGGCTGCCGAGCCTCGGGCGACGCCATCACCTTCGTGCGCCAGACCGAAGGGCTCGACTTCGCCGCCGCCGTGGAGGTGCTGGCCGCCCGCGCCGGGGTGACCCTCCGCTACGACAGCACGGGCCAAGCGGCGCAGAGCGGGCGGCGCCAGCAGCTGATCGAAGCGGTGGCGGCGGCGGTGGAGTGGTACCACGAGCGGCTGCTGAACCACCGCGACGCCGGGGCGGCGCGCGGCTACCTGCGCTCCCGCGGCCTCAGCGGCGACGAGGTGCGGAACTTCAAGTTGGGTTGGGCGCCCGCCGGCTGGGACGAGTTGAGCCGCGCCCTGCGTTCGAAGGCCTCCCCCAAGGTGCTGATCGACGCTGGGTTGGCGCGCCGGAACGAACGGGGTCGCTTCACGGACAACTTCCATAGCCGGGTGCTGTTCCCAGTCTTCGACGTGCGCGGCGACCCGGTCGGCTTCGGCGGTCGGATCCTGCCCGGCGGGGACGGCCCGGCAGGGCCGAAGTACAAGAACACGCCGGAATCGGCCCTGTATGCCAAGAGCCGCCTGCTGTAC
>JAPPKQ010000382.1 GCA_028819945.1 bacterium
GGGCTGGTGGCCGCCCTGCAGGTGGTGCTGCCCGAGCCGCAGTTCCGGGGACAGACCAAGCAGGAACTGGGCACGCCGGCGGTGCAGTCCATCGTCTACGACGCCGTCAAGTCGGCGCTCACGGAGTGGTTCGCAAGCGAGGGGCCACGCAGCAACGTCACCGCCCTGCGGGCCAAGATCAGCGACGCCGTGGAGGCCAAGGCGGCCTCCAGGCAACTGCAGGCCGACCGCCGCAAGGCCTCGGCGCTGGGCTCGACGGGCCTGCCCGACAAGCTGGCCGACTGCCGGGTGCACGGGCCCGACAGCGAGCTGGTCATCGTGGAGGGCGAGTCGGCGGCCGGGCCGGCCAAGGCGGGGCGCAACGCCCACAACGTGGCCATCCTGCCGTTGCGGGGCAAGCTGGTGAACGCCGCCAAGGCCCCGCTGCGCCAGGTGCTCGAGAACGCCGAGGCGCAGGCGCTGTTCCGCTCGGTGGGCGCCGGGGTGGGGGCCGACTTCGACCCCGCGGCCTCCCGCTACGGGCGCATCGTGATCCTGTGCGACGCCGATGTGGACGGCAGCCACATCCGCTGCCTGCTGCTGACGCTGATCCACGCCTACATGCGGCCGCTGCTGACCGAGGGCAGGGTGTACGCCGCGCAGCCGCCGCTGTACACCACCCGGGTCGGCAAGGAGACCCACCGGGCCTTCAGCGACGCCGAGCGCGACGCCATCGGCGCCCGGCTGGCCAAGGGGCGGCGCGGCAGCGCCGAGGCGATCCGCTGGCAGCGCTTCAAGGGGCTCGGCGAGATGAACACCGACGAGCTGGCGCACTGCGCCTTGGACCCGGCCACCCGCACGCTGCGGCGCATCACCGTGGCCGACGCCGCCGAGGCCCGCAAGCTCCTCGAGGTGCTGATGGGCTCCGACGTGGCGCAGCGCCGCGACTACATCGGCCGCCACAGCAGCCTCGTGGACCCCGCCACACTGGACATCTGAGCGGCCCACGGCCCGACGGCCATCGGCGCCCCAACCCGTCACACCGGCGCAGGCCGGAATCCAGGAACTCCCGGGTACGGCGTGCGCCTGCAACCGCCGCCAATACCCTGCGGGACCGATGACATTCCCGGGACCCGAAGCGCTGGGACGGGGGCTGGTGGTGACCGCCGGCGCGGACCTCGCTGCCGGGTTGGCAGTCGCACAGAACTGGGAGCGGGTGCGGGTCGACGGCTCGCTGCTGGCCGACGGGCCGGCCGGCGGCGACGGGCGGTTGGCCGACATTGTCGAGCAACTGCAACGTGCGTGGGCCGGCCGGCGGCAGGTGCTCGTGGAGTTGGATCTCCCGGCTGAGCAGCTGGCGCAGCTGCGGCAGCCGGAGGTCGTCGAGCGCGCCGTGCACCTGCTGGGCGCCGAGTTCACGCTGCTGCGCGAGCGGCTGCAGTTCCTCCTGTGGCGCAACAACTATGACGCCCGCCGTGACGAGCCGGTGTGGTGGTGGGCCCGCAAGGCCGCCGGCCTCGGCGCGCAGCCCGGCGGGCGGGCCGACGTGGTGCTGCGCGACGGAACCGAGGCGTGGGTGGACGCCGGGCCTCGCCGGCCTCTGGACCCGGCGGACCTGCTGGGCCGGTCGGTCGTGCACGCCGAATCGATCGAGCTGGGACGCCTGCGGCTTCAGCCTCGCCCGTCGGGGGCGACCGGCGACGGCACCCTGGTGGCTCCCGACCAGCAGGCTGCCGTGGAGCACCCGCGGGGGCCGGTGCGCGTGGTGGCTCCGGCGGGCTCCGGGAAGACCCGCACGCTGAACGCCCGGCTGCTGCACCTGGTGGACGACCGGGGCGTCGAGCCGGCGATCGTCACCGCGGTGGCCTACAACAACCGGGCCGCGGAGGAGATGCGCAGCCGCCTGCAGCGGCCCGACCTGCAGATCCGCACGATCCACTCGCTGGGTTGGCGGATAGTGCGGGATGCGCGGCCCGACGCGACGCTGTTGGGCGAGCGGGAGGTGCGGGGGCGCCTGCAGCGACTCCTGCCGCACACCCGGCGGGCCGGCAAGGACGTCTTCGGCCCGTACATCGAGGCGCTGGCCGACGTGCGCATCGCCCTGCGGAACCCCGAGAAGGTGGAGGCCGAGCGCAACGACGTGCCCGGCTTCGCCGGCATCTTCGAGGCCTACCGGGCCGGGTTGGCCAAGCGTGACGAGTGCGACTTCGACGAGCAGGTCTACGAGGCCATCCGGCTGCTCCTGGCCGACCCCGAGCTGCGGGCCCGCTGGCAGCAGCGCTGCCGGCACCTGCTGGTGGACGAGTTCCAGGACCTGACGCCCGCGTACCTGCTGCTGCTGCGGCTGCTGGCCTCGCCCGGACTGAACGTGTTCGGCGTGGGCGACGACGACCAGACCATCTACGGCTACGCAGGCGCCGATCCCCGGTTCCTGCTGGAGTACGAGCGCCTGTTCCCGGGCGCGGGATCGGCCGCCCTGGAGGTCTCCTACCGCTGCCCACCGGAGGTCGTGACCGCCGTCGGGCATCTGCTGGTGAACAACGGGCGGCGCCTGCCCAAGACGGTGCGCGCCGCCGCGACGGAGCACGCCGGCCCGGCCACCGCCGATGCGCACGGCGCCTTCAGGGTCATGCGGGTCCCCGACGAGGCGATGGCGGCGACGGCCGCCGGCATCGTGACCGGCTGGCGAGACGAGGGTGTGCCGGACGGGGGCATCGTCGTGCTCGGGCGGGTCAACTCGATGCTGCTGCCGGTGCTGGCGGCGCTCGACGAGGCCGGTGTGGACACGCGTTGCCTGCTCGAGACCTCGTTGCTGCACCGCAGCCTGGTGCGGGCCGCTCTGGCGTGGATGCGCCTGGCGCTGCGGCCCGACTCGATGGATCCCCGCGACCTCACCGAGGCGGCCCGGCGGCCCGGCCGGAAGATCAACCAGGTGTCGCGGGATCTCCTGGAAGGCGCCTGGGACCTGTCCCTGGAACGGCTCGCGGCCCTCGGCGCCCGCCTGAACGAGCGGCAGCAGGAGTCCTGGAACGGCTTCGTGGCCGACATCGAGGCCGGGTCGCGCCTGGTCGCCGGCGGGTGCGACTCGCGCCGGCTCGTGGAGTTCCTGATGCAGCAGGTCGGGCTGGGACGGGCCGCCGGTTCGCTGGACTCGGGACGCACCCGGCCCGACCGGGCGACCCACGCCGACGACCTGCTGGCGCTGCGCCGGGTCGCCGCCGTCTACAGCGGCCCCGCGGAGTTCCACCGGCAACTCACCGGCCTGTTGCGGGGCGCCTCCGACGAGGGCGACGGCGTCCTGCTTACCAGCATCCACCGGGTCAAGGGCCTGGAGTGGGACCGGGTGCTGGTCTTCGCCGCCGACGAGACGCTGATGCCGCACCAGTTGGCCGTCGACGTCGAGGAGGAGCGCCGGGTGCTGCACGTGGCGGTCACCCGGGCCCGCAGCCAGGTCGTCGTGCTGGCCGACGAGAGCCGGCCGTCCCGCTTCCTGGACGAACTGGAGGGTCGCCCCCCGAAGCCGCAGACGCCGGAGTCCCGCCCCGAGCGCACAACGCTGCTCGAGGCCATCAGAGGCCCCAAGCGTTCCCGGGGCGCCAAGTCCCGGACACCGGCGGACGACGAGCCCTACGACGAGGCGCTGTTCGAGACGCTCCGCGGCTGGCGGCTCGAGGAGTCCCGGCGCCGCACGGTTCCCGCTTACGTCGTGTTCGACGATCGGACCCTCAAGAGCATCGCCCGCCGGAAGCCCACCACGGACTTCGACCTGGCCGCGGTGTCCGGCGTCGGCCCCAAGAAGATGGCCGACTACGCCGAGGCGGTCCTGGCGATCGTCCGGGCGCACAGAAGCGGCGGCTAGTCCCCGAGCCCGGCCGGAGGCGGCGCGCCGCTCGGTGCCCGCGCCCGCCTAGGGTCGGGGCATGGCTCTCAGTGACGAACTCGTGAACAGGCTGACCTGGAAGATCCCGAATGCGCTTGCGTTGATCGGGTCGCGGGCGGGCGACGAACGCAACGGCATGACGGCCAGCTGGATCTCCCAGCTGTCGATGGAGCCGGTGCTGATCGGCGTGGCGGTGGAGAACACCGCGGTGACGCACCGGCTGATCACAGACGGCGGGTCGTTCACCGTGAACCTCTGGGACGCCGAGCAGACCCGGGTGTTCGTGAAGTTCTCCAAGCCCGCCGCCTACGCGGACGGCACGCTCAACGGCCGGCCCGTACGCGAGGCCACGACGGGGGCCCCTGTGTTCACCGAGTCGATCGCCTGGCTGGACTGCGAGGTGCGCCACTCGCTGGACATGGGCACCCACACCCTGTTCGTCGGCGAGCTGGTGGACGGCGGCATCAACGACGACGACCCCCGGGCCGCCGCCATGAGCGACACCCGCATGAAGTACGGCGGCGTCAAGCGCCACTGAGCAGGCCCATGTGCGAGCGGGGGGCGTGCGGCAGCGGGCGGTGCCGCGGCCGGTTGCGCAGACCGCTGTTGCCGTGAAGCGCCGGTAGGGCCGGGCCGTGTTCGAGTGGCAGGCACGCGCCGTCCGGCGGGCGCCGAAGCTGGTGCTCGCGGGCGTCGCCGCCGCGACGGTCGGGCTGCTGGCCGGGTTCCTCGTCCAGGACGTCCCGCCGGCGCCGGTCGACGCCACGGCGACGTTCCTGCCGGCCGACAGCGAACTCGCCGAGGCCTCGGCGGCCATCAGGGAGAGCTTCCCGGAGGCCGCCGGCGTGGAGATCGTCCAGGTGCTGGCCCGCGGCGACGTCCTGGCGGCGGATTCCCTGCGAGCCGTCCGGGACCTGCAGGCCCGCATCATCGAGGATCCCGCGATCGCGCCGTACGTGGTGACCGAGCCGCTGGCCGGCTACGTCGGGATCGTCGAGTCCGTGCTGGCGGCCGGGGGCCTGGATCTGGCCACGGTGTCCGACGCCGAGTTGGACGCCGCGCTGGATCGGCTGTCCCGCTCGCCCGAACTCGCCGCTGCGAGAGCCGCCCTGGACCACTTCGTGCCCCGCGACGCCGCCGGGACGCCGATCGCAGGCCTCTCGCTCATCACCCTCAACGACGCCGGGGATCCGCTCGGCCTGCAGGACGCGCAACTGCGGGCCGGCGACATCGCCGCATCGGCGTCGGCGGAACTGGACCCGCTGGCGGTGTCGGTCATCTCCAGGGCCAACAGCAACGTCGAGGGCAAGGAGGCCCGCGAGTCCAGCCTGTTCGTGCTGATGGGCATCGCGCTGGTGGTGATGGTCGTCCTGCTGGCCGTCTTCTACCGCTCCTGGTCCGACGTCGTCCTGGCCATCGTGGGCCTGCTCCTCACGATCCTGTGGACGTTCGGCGCCCAGGCGTGGCTGTCGCCTGGCGGGGCGGGCGTCGTCGATCCCGAGAACATCCTGATCGTGCTGGCGCCGGTCCTGCTGATCGGATTGTCAGTGGACTACGCGCTGCAGATCACGGGCCGCTACCGGGAGGCGCTGGTCGCCGGTGGTGACGCCGTCGAGGACGATTCGAGCTAGCGGACCGTTGCCGGGACGGACCGGCCCGGAGCGGCCATGGCCGCATCCCTGCGGCACTCGGGCGTCCCGCTGCTGCTGGCGGCGGGCACCACCGCCGTGAGCTTCCTCACCAATCTCACCAGCAAGTTCGAACCGGTGGCCGACTTCGGCATCGTCGCCGGCATCGGCGTCATCTCGGGCTGGGTCGTGATGACCAACTTCGTGCCGGCCGCCCGGCTCGTGGCGGACCGCCGGCGCGCCGCCAAGGGCCGCGAGCCGGCGACCAGGGCCGTCGCCGACACGATCCCCGGCGCCGAGACGTTCCTGTCTCGCGCGGCGACGACCATCGTGCGCCGCCCGCTGCCGATCCTGGGCGGCGCCATCGTCGTCGTGGTCCTGGCCGCCATCGCCGCCACCGCCCTCGACACGGCCTTCGCGCTGAAGGACTTCGTGCCGCGGGGCTCTGACACCGAGCGGGACATCGAGTTCCTCGAGGAGAACTTCGACGGGGGCGCCGCCACGATGACGATCCTCATCACCGACGACCTCGACACCGTGCGGACCGTCCGTGACCTGTTCGACTTCTACACCACCCTCGCCGATCCCCAGAGACGGCCCGAGGGCGTGGTCGGACCTCCCGTCAACTCGGTGGGGACGCTGCTGGTGGACTGGATCGACGACAGCGGCCGGCCCGGGGGCAACTACGACCCGGCCTTCGCCGCCGCCTACGCCGGTCTGAACCTCGACGTCTTCGCGGCCGACGAGGAGGTGCGAGCCGCCTGGGACCTGCTCGAGGACGTCGACCCCGCCGGCTTCGCCCGGGTCGTGGACTTCCGCCCCGGGATGCCGGATCGCACGATCTTCCAGGTGCCGGTGGCGGTCGAGGGCGTCGAGGCCTCGCGGGAGCTGATCGCCGAGTTGGAGGCGCTGTGGGGCGGCGACGCCTCGGAGATAACCGTCACCGGGGGCGATTCGCTGATCGCCGCCTTCGCGGTGCTGCCGCCCCTGCTGGTGCTGTGGACCCTGTACCACCGCTGGCGCACTCAGGAGTTCGGGCCGGCGAGCCATCACCCGTCACCGCCCGGCTGAAGTGAAGAGGAGCTGCGAGTAGATGAGTGTTCTCTTGGCAACCCCTTGTCCATTGCTATTAAGACTTAGAGCCGAACTCTGAATTACTATCGATCTGATTAAGGAAAACTGAACGCGCAGGTGCGTCGCGGGCCGGAGAGGCAGCGAGAGTTCACAAGGCTTGAGCGTCCACGACCGTTGTCGTTAAGAGTTAGACTCTAATTCTTAACGACTGTCGGGTCAGTGAAGGAACCCTGAACGATGCACCGCGGCGAGACGGGCCACTACCGCACCACGACCCACGGCGGCGAGGAGCTTCGCGCATTCGTCCCCAAACCGCTGCCGCCCGAGCCTCCGCTCCAACTCGACGGTCCTCTATTGAAGGCGCTCGAGGCGGCGAACCACGCGCTCGGTCGCCTCGACGGCATCTCGACCCTGCTCCCGGACAAGTCTCTCTTCCTGTACCACTATGTGCGGAAGGAAGCCGTCCTCTCGTCACAGATCGAAGGGACGCAGTCCTCGCTCACCGACCTGCTGCAGCACGAGAGAGGCGACGCTCCCGGAGTTCCGCAGGACGATGTCGCCGAGGTGTCTCGCTACGTCTCCGCGCTGGAGCACGGGTTGAGGCGACTCCGAGAGGACGACTTCCCGCTCTCGAACCGGCTGATCCGGGAGGTTCATGGAGTCCTCCTCGCGTCGGGGCGGGGGAGCGAGAAGGCGCCCGGCGAGTTCCGGCGGTCGCAGAACTGGATCGGCGGAACCAGACCCGGAAACGCCGACTTCGTGCCGCCACCTCACATCGAGGTGGGAGACTGCATGGCGTCGCTGGAGCACTTCCTGCACGTGGCCGACGACGGGTTGCCGGATCTCGTGCGCGTCGGCTTGGCACACGTGCAGTTGGAGACCATCCATCCCTTCCTCGACGGCAACGGACGGGTGGGGCGACTGCTCATCACCTTCCTGCTGTGCCACGCCGGTCTGCTGCAGGATCCGCTCCTGTATCTGAGCTTGTACCTCAAGCAGAACCGCTCGGACTACTACCGGCTGCTCACCGATGTCCGCCTTCAGGGCGACTGGGAGGCATGGCTCGCTTTCTTCCTCGAAGGTGTGCGCGTGACCGCGGATGGCGCCTTCTCCACGGCGATGCGTCTGACGGAGATGTTCAGGGACAACAAGTCGCGCATCTCCTCACTCGGCCGCGCAGCCAACTCCGCGCTGCGAGTGCACGAGGCGCTCATGGCAATGCCGATTCGCAGCATCCCGGAGGTCGGGCGAGAATCCGGACTCTCCTATCCGGGTGCGGCGGCCGGGATGGACCGGCTCATCGAACTTGGGATCGCCGCGGAGGTTCCGGGTCACAGGCGAGGCCGGATCTTCGTCTACGCCCAGTACCTGAACAACCTCGCCGAGGGGACCGAACCGCTCTAGGTGGCACGCCAGCCCGTCCGGCGGGGATTCCGGGCGGGTGGGAATCCACCGTCCAGCGGTCGCGCCTGCACTCCCCACGGACTGCTCGGGACTCTCCTAGCGTTGGGGCGTGGCCGATGCGGTTCTGGAACAACTCGACGCCTTGGGGCTTGCCTACGAGGTGGTGCCCTGCGATCCCGATCTGGCCGACACGGCGGCGTTCTGCGCGGCGTACGGCTATGCCGCCGAGGACTCGGCCAACGCCATCGTGGTGATCGGCAAGTCCGACCCGCCCAGCTACGTGATGTGCCTGGTGCTGTCCTCGACCCGTCTGGACGTGAACCGGGTGGTGCGCAAGCGCATGGGCGTGCGGCGGGCCTCGTTCGCCTCGGCGGAGCAGACCAAGGACCTGACCGGCATGGAGATCGGCGGGGTCACCGTGTTCGGGTCGACCACCGACCTGCCCCTGTGGGTGGACGCCCGGGTGATGGAGCGCCCGGAGGTCATCATCGGAGGCGGCGGGCGGGATCGGAAGCTGCTGGTGCCGCCGGCCACGATCGCCGGCCACCCCGACGTGACCGTCGTCGAAGACCTGGCGATGCCGATCCCAACGGACTAGGACCGAGCCCGGCCGGCGCGGCCCGAGCAGCCGGGCCAGTCAACCCGGCCCGACCAGTCGCCCCGGTCAGTAGTCCGAGGGGAACAGCACCGTGGTCTGCGAGCGGATGCCCTGCGTGTCCTCGGCCTCGGTGATGATCCAGAGCCGGTCGTCGGCGATGACCTCTCGCAGCCGGGGGCCGGAGTCGGGCTCGGCGCCGGTGCCTTGGCGCACCTGCCCGGGAATCAGGTAGCTCGACAGGACTCTGGCGCCTGTGACCAGCGCCAGATCGTTGGCCTCGGCATCATGGCTGCCGAGGTCGCCCCAGTCGCCACTCTGATGGCGCCGCAGGCAGGACATCACGAATGCCCGACCCGCGGCGTGGCCCATCAGCTGCCTGTCGACGGCCCGGGTGGCGACCAGGTGCCCGAGTTGCACGCGCAGCTGCCGCTCCGCATTGGGGGCGCCGCGTCTTCCCGGCACGTTGGAATTGATCTGAACCGGCACGGCTTCTCCCTTGGTCAGGCCGCGATCCGCTGCCCGGATCCGGCACGGCGTCGGGGGAAGCCGCAGAGACTCTATACAGCTTTTAGAACAATTACATACGATTTCATGTATCGGGTCACGGTGCCGGGTCGGTGGTTCGGCCGGCTGGGCGAGGTTGGCTAAACCCAGATGTGCATCGGGTAGCCGGTCTCGTCGTGCTCGCCGGCGCCCAGGCATTCGGCCTCGCCGGCGACGATGCGGCGGGCGGTCCAGGCCGCTGCGGCGGCGTCGAGGAGGTCGTCGAGGCCTGGTTCGCCAGGCCCCGGCAGGGGGGAGAGCAGCGCCGCCTCGGCGATGTTGCAGAACGCGCCCGCCAGCACCGCGGACCTCTCCTGGAGACCGGCGAGCCTGTGCTTGGAGGTGGCCATGGGCGCCCCGGCCAGGCGCACGAAGCTGCTCTCGGGGTGCACCTCCGCGGCCCGAGGCCGCGCCGCCGGGGTGAAGTCCTCGGGCGCCAGCACCGTCCGCAGTTCGCGGATCTTGGGCATCAGGGCGAAGGTCTGGGCGGAGAGGCCTCGATCGGTCTGCCGGCGCGAGCGAAGGTTCGCCTCGGCGTGGTCGGCGGCGTCGAGTGTGCACAGCGGCGGCGTCCAGAACAGCGACGAGCGCCGTGCCCCCAGCAGCTCGCGGGCCGCGACATCCGCGGTGCGCCGCTGGGGCCCCGGCAGCCCGACGGGCATGTCGAACCCCACGACGAGCAGATCCCGTGCCCTGGCCTCGGCCCACAGCGCCTCGATACCGCCCCACGCGGAGAACTCGACGGCCGACCCGTCGGCGATCGCCGTGGTGGCCATGACCCAGCCGCCCCGCACCCCGTCCACGCCCGCCACGAGACTCGTCGCCATGGTCTCCGACGGCACGCTGCAGGCTCCTCCCGTGGGTTGGTGACGGCGACATATCCTTACAGCCCGCACGACGCCGCGATGGCGGGGTGAGCGGCCGGCGGGGGCAGGGCATGCCGCAGAACATCGCGATCATCGGCGGGGGTGTCTCGGGGCTGGGGGCCGCTTGGGCGCTGCATCACAGCGCCGACAGGTTCGATTTCCGGCTGTTCGAGGCGCATGACCGCATCGGCGGGAACGCCATCACCGCCGACATGCCCCAGGGCGACGGCACGTCGATCCCCTTCGACATCTCGGTCACCGCCTGCATCCCGACGGTGTACGAGCACATCGTGCTGCTGATGGAGCGCTTCGGCATCGACATGGTGGACACCCGGTTCAGCTACAGCGTGAAGTACCAGGGCGCCGTCTACGCCCACGACTTCGACTCCGACATCCGCGAGCAACTGCAGGACGAGATCGCCAGGTTCCAGCGGCTGCTGCGGCGCCTGCGCCGGGTCGGCTGGCTGAGCCGCACGCAGTCCAAGCTCCTGAACGCCCTCAACC
>JAPPKQ010000485.1 GCA_028819945.1 bacterium
TGGTGGAGCAGGGCCGCCACGAGGACCTGCTCACAGCCGGCGGGCTCTACGCCAACCTCTACCGCACGCTCGTGCGCGCCGAGGCCACGCTGTGACCCGACGCTCCTGCCACCTCGCCGCACGGCTGGCAAGCGGCGCGGTGGCAGTCGGGGTTCGCGGCCCGGCGCATGAGTCGGGGTTGTGAGCGATCCCCGCGGCGGCGGCACGCCGGCGGAGAGCAGGCATGCAGCGGCCGCTGGCGGAACGACCACCTACGAGGTGGCCGAGCTGGTCGGCATGCTCGGGGACCTCGTCGAGGAGTCGTTCCCGGACGAGATCTGGATCACGGGCCAGATCCGCAACATCACCAAGTCCCGCAAGGGCCACGTTTACTTCGATCTGGCCACGCCGGCGGCGGCCGAGAAAACTCCCGAGGCCGTCTTACCGGTCGTGCTGTTCGATTGGTACCGCAAGATCGTCAACCGGATCCTCGGCCCGGGCGCGGCGGGCCAGATGATCGATGGGGCGGAGATCCGCATCAGAGGCAGCGTGTCCGTCTACAAGGCGCGGGGACAGTTCCAGCTGCAGATGAAGATCATCGACCCCGACTACACCCTCAGCAGGCTCACCGACCAGCGGGACCGCCTGCTGGGCGAGCTGCGGGCCGCCGGACTGCTGGAGCGCAACAAGGAACTCCTCGTGCCGACGCTGCCCCTGCGTGTGGCGCTGGTCACGAGCACCGGCAGCGCCGCCGAGGCCGACTTCCGGGACGCGCTGTCCGCCAGCGGGCTCGGCTGGGAGATTCTGGTCGCAGACACGCCGGTACAGGGTTTCGGCAGCGAGCAGCGAATCGCCGCGGCGCTGGCGCTGGCCAGCAGGCGGGCAGTCGATGTGATCGCGCTGGTACGCGGGGGTGGGGCCCGCACCGAATTGGCGCCGTTCGACAGTGCCGCGGTGGCGCATGCGGTGGCGGGGTGTGCGGTGCCGGTCTTCACCGGAATCGGCCACGAGATTGATCGCTCCATCGCCGACCTCGTGGCGCACACCGTCTGCAACACCCCCACCGCCTGTGCGACCGCGCTGCTGGAGCGGGTCCGGACGTTCGACCGGGCGACTCTGGAGGCATGGGAACGAATCGAGCGCACGGGCCGCCGTACGCTGGCGGCTGACGCTCACCGGCTCGACGCCGCGGCCGGGCGCACGAGCGCCGCGGCCGCAGGCCACTGCCGGGCGGCTCGCCGGGACGTGAAGCGGCTGGCGAGCGACCTCGACCGGGCGGTCCGCCACGGTGCCGAGCGCGCCGGCTGGCTCCTCGACGGCCACAGGGTGCAGGCCGCCGAACGGGCGGCAGTTCGCTTGGCCGAGCATCGCCGCATGCTGGCCAGCGTCGCCGACCGGCTCCGCCTCGATCTGCGACAGGCCCTGACCGGCGCCTTCCGGCGCCTCGACCCTCTCGAAGCCCGGTTGCACGCCTACGACCCGCAGCGGGCATTGGAGCGAGGCTGGACCATCACGACCGACGGCGCCGGGCACCTCCTGCGATCGGTCAGCGGGATCACGCCCGGCGCTACCCTGCGAACCCGGATGAGCGACGGGACCGTGACCAGCACCGCCACCGCGGTCTCGCCTGAGGGGACGACCGGGAGCGACGATGATTGAGAGCAAACCCGAGCAGGCGCCCCCCGACGGCTACGCCGCCGCCCTGGCCGAGCTGCAGAAGATCCTCGACGCCCTCGAGGCTCCCGACGTGGACATCGACGCTCTCGCCTCCCACGTGGACCGGGCCGCCGAGCTGCTCCGTTTCTGCCGCGAGCGCCTCGTGGCCGCCGAGACGCAGGTGACCGAGATCGTCGCCGGTCTGGAGGATCTCACCGCCGAGTCCGACACCCCGGAGGCGGCCCCGGCCGCTGATCCCGACGGGTAGGCAGACCGGTCCTGTTGATGGGAATGCGCAAGCTCTCCGGCACCGACGGCTTCGTCGTCGTCGACTTCGACGGCGCGGCAAGCGCCGCCGGCCTCGTGCGGCTGGCGCCGAAGATCCTGCCGAGCGGCGCCCGGGAGATGGCCCGCTCGGCCACCTACTCCTTCGCCAGCGTCGGCATGCAGCGCTCGGGCGCGTCGGGGGGAATCAACGCCCGACCCGATGGTCGCGACGGCGCCGTGGAGGCCTTCGTGGCGGAGAGCGAGCCCTGGGTCCGCTCCGGCGAGTTCCTCCCCGACCCGGGCAAGGGCCTCACGGCCGCGGACCTGGCGCCGCTCCGGGCCCATGATCCGCGCCACCCGATCCGGCTCGACTCCAGCGACGGGATCAGCCTCAGCGAGCGCCTCGCCGGCAGAGGGGCGGTCGCCGCCGCGGCCGCCGCACTGGACGGCCTGGAGGGACGCCGGATCGTGATCGAGGGCTGCGGTCCGGCCGGTGTGGCTGCCGCCACGGCCGCCGCCGAGCGCGGCGCCACGCTGGTGGGAGTGGCGACCGAGAAGGGGTACTGCACCGCCGGCCGCGGGGCGCTCGACCCGGTGGCGCTGCGGGAAGCGTGGACCTCCCACGGCCCGGCGTCGGTGCAGCACATGGACGGCAACTGCACCGAGACCGCCGACGTCTGGGACACCGAGGCTGACGTCCTGCTCGTGGGCTCGAAGATGGGCGCGCTCAACCACAACATCGCGGCGCGCCTGGAGGTGTCCGCGGTGGCCTGCCTGCACCCCATCCCGTTCACGACCCGGGCCCTGGTGATCCTGCAGGCGGCAGGCTCGGTGGTGCTAGCCGACTTCGTCTGCCTCGCCGGGCCGCTGTTCGCCGCGTGGCCCGCCGAACTGGCCGGCCTCGAGGGCGACGCCGTCACCGCCGAGGCGATCGAGACCGCCGCAACTGAGGCCATCGCGAGCCTGGTGCGGGAGACTGCCGGCCACCCCGAGGGCGCCTTCCTCGGCGCCTGCCACCACGCCGAGAGCTTCCTGGCCACCTGGCGCGACCAACTCCCCTTCGGCCGCCCCCTCGCCGCCTGAAACGCTTAGCGAAGTCCGGCTGGGCTCAGGCGGCCGGGGCCTCTACGAAGTACCGCGGCGACTCCACGACGTCGCCAATGTCCACAAACCCTCGCTTGAGTTTCTGACAACCGTCGAATGCCGCGGCAGTCGTTAGGTCGCCATCGACACACATCGCCTTCACAACCTCCGCGAAACACACTGACGGTAGATCCAGCGACCGCGCCAGTCGCCGGGCCGGGTCTTCATTGATGACCGCGACCACATTCGAACCATCGTCTGCCAGACGCTCCGCCAGCAGTAGCACAGAGCACTCCCCAAAGTCCGCTATGGCGGACTCGGAGACGTCTCTCTTGACCCGCTGGAACGTCGCCAGCCGATCACGTAGTTCGCGTAGCACCTCCAGGTCATCGGCCTCGTTAAACGCTCGCCGCTCAAGCCAGCTGAACTTCTGGACGCAGTGATCCGCCGCAGCCGCGATGATCGGATTCGTGCTTCGCCGCAGCCCCCGCAATTCCCGGTCCACATCGCCGGTGGTGCACCCCCGTCCGTGATAGCGGCCGGCCAACAACTTGGCCCCGCCGGGGAACCCGCCAAAACAGAGCAGCGGGCCCGTATCGAACACGTACAGGCGGTCGGTCATGCAAGCGCCCAGGCGTCAGGGGCAGGTGCGGCCGGCCCGTGTCCGTCGGCCCGCAGGCGCTCGGCGATCACAACGGTGTCTTCGTCGCCGAGGATGTCGGCGAGAAGACCGATTCCGATCCGGCCCTCGTCATAGGCGTGCAGCGCCCGCTCCAGGAGTCGCACCGGTGCCCGACGCCTGACCGTCTCCTCGCCATTCTCGGCGAGCAACGAGGCGCGGAGGGCGACGTCCAAAGCATGGTCCTTGCTGAGGAATCGGACCGACTCCACCTCTTCCAGTCGCCGGGTCATCGCCTGATGGCTCATTCCGAAGAGACGGCTCATCCGTCGGATCAGAGCCTCGTCGAACGGCTGGCTCCCCACGGCCCGCCGGACACCCTCTTCCGGCGCGAGGAACGCGACGGCGAATGCATCGGCGCGATGCTCCGCCGGGCTCTTCTCGGTCTGGCTGGACAGGACCTCCACGTCGACCGGATCTCCGGCAAGGAGGTGGCACAGCTCGTGAGCGAGTGTGAACCGTCGGCGTCCCGTCACGTCCTCCCCGTTGACGACTATCACTGCTGCCGCCGGCAGTCCATCCGCCGACGGGCACACAGCGCAGAATCCGTGGACGCCGGGCGGGAGCGGCTCAACGAGGACATGCGCGCCGATGTGTTCCTCGATGATCGCCGTGAGATCACCGATCGGACCATCGCCCAGGCCCAGAGCCTTCCGTGCCCGCTTCGCCAACTCCCTCCCCCCGTCTTTAGTCACGGGCACGTCGTCGTGCGGTATGGACGGCATCGACAGCGGGGCTCCAGCCGGCACGATTCGGCCCAGCAGATCATCTGCCTCCAAGACCTGACGCGCACGTTCGGCGACCATCCGGTAGTCCGCGGGGGATACTTGCGTGACGCGAGCTGCCAGCACAAGCGCGGCCGACCGTTTTCTCGTCCCGAGCAGGTCGTCGACGGCCACGCCGAGCAGATCGGCGAGTTCCACCAGTTCATGGCTGGCCACCCGTCGCTGGCCAGACTCGATCCGGCTGAGAGCGCTCGGGCTCAACCCGTCCACCCTGTCAGCCGCCGTGACTCGCGCCGACAACTCGCGTTGTGACAGCCCCGCCGCCTTTCGAGCTGCGCAGATCCGCTCGCCAACTGTCTCCTCCGTCATGGTCGCCCCTCGGTGTGCCTAACTGGTGTTGCAAGTATAGAGCTGAACTAATGCGATTTTCGCATCAATACTTGAACTGTATGAATGGACCCCAAGCTTTCCGGTCGTGGGTTCAGGACTTCAAGAGAGGCTCAGGGTCCCCAGAGGAGCGTGTCGGGCATGAACTGGCTCCAGGCGAACCAGAACGCCTGGTGACCTTCGATCTCGCCGCCGGAGGCGTCCACAGCGCGCACCCCGCCCCCGTCGAGGCGCAGGCTGACGCCGCCCAGTTCCACGGTCCTGCCGGCTTCGAGGGCGGCGATCGCGGCCTCGACGGGAAAAGCGATGGGGGTGCCGTCGTCGAGGACCACGCCGAAGACCTGGTCGTGGACGCCGAGACGCTCGTCGAGGTCGCCGATCGGGAAGATGGGCCCGTCGTCGTCGCGGCCGCGCAGCGGATCGAGCGGGTAGTGCTGGCCGATCCCCCCGTCCCGGGCGACGATCGTCGTGTCGAGATGAGCGGCCTTCCACTCTCCCCAGGTTGTCGTCACGACGGTCGCCTGGTTCAAGACGACCCCCTTCTCGCGCAGCGGGCCGGAGACCGCCTCGCCCGTGAAGGTGTCGAACACCGACTTGGTGACGAGGTCGTACATGACCTTGTTGGACCGAGAGAGCAGCCCGGAGGTCCTGAGCACGGGTATCTCGACGCCGGCGGGAACGTCGTCGGTGAAGTACGCCTGGGCCGAGCCGCACAGCGTGCAGTAGGGGAAGCCGATCCTCCGTCCCCCGACCGTGTCGTTGACCATCTCGTGGATCTCCATGAAGTTCTTCGGGTAAGCCCGGGCCTCGCCGCCGATCACGACGGCGAAAACGATGCGGTCGTCGGGGTACCAGACGCCCCCGGCGGCGTCGGTGACAGGGGGGTCGTCTCGGGCCGGGATGCAGCCCCGGACACACCGCTGCGGATCGCCGAGCGGGCGATCGTCGATCCGCACGCCTCCCCAACTCACGAATCGCCAGTCGATGTTGGAGTCGCGATCGTCGAAGAACGGCTGCCAACCCGGCTCCACCAGCGTGAACAGCCGCGCCTTGTAGTCGACGTAGCCATCGAAGGCGGGCAGGTCCCAGGCGAACAGGTGGTCGGTGACGGACTGCCACGGGCTGCGAGCGGCCACCGGATCGTCTGCCAGGCTCACCCCCGTCAACGACTCGAAAGCGGCGACCGCCTCTTCGTGGACCGGGCCGTAGTAGAAGAACCGGAGGAGGTCGGAGAGTATCCAGCCCAACCTCGGGTCCGTCGACTGCCCGAGTCGGGAGATCGCGCCGATATCGACCTCGGTCGTGAGCCCGGACCAGATGATCTCGAGGTCGTCGACAGCGGTCTGCCCGAGCGGGCCCGGCGGCACGTCGGGCGCCGCCGGGAACTCGTAGCCGCGGAAGTTCCGGAGGGTGGCGCGCTCGATCGGGTGCAGGCCCGAACCATCCGGCTCCGAGGGGCCGCCGTCGCCGGGCTGCACCTCGACGACCGAGCCATCGCCGTCCGCCCGCTGCAACTCGACGACGTCCTCGTCCCCGGCGGCGGCCGGAGGCTCCGGCGAAACGGCAACCGATTCCGACCCATCGCCGCCGTCCGGCGGCTCGTCGACATCCGGAGCCGGTCCCGCGTCGACCGGGGATGGCGATGGCGCAACATCCGGATCCGTCGCGACACCCTCGACTCGCAGCGGCACGGTCCCTCCGGAGTCCGCCTCGTCACCAGCGAGGGGGGCCGATTCGGCGGCCCGCTCCTGGTCGCCCGCGGGCGGAGATGCACCGGATGACGGCGCCTCGATCACCTCGCCGCCCGCGCAGGCCGCCGCCAGGATTGCGAGGCCACCCAGGAGAACACGAACACAGTGCGCGCGCACGTCACCACGCTAGGGGCCCGACCGGGCGCCGGAGCCGCGCCGCCCGTGAGGGTGGCTGCGGCGCTGATCGGATCCGGCGCAGCGGTTCGCGGGTGCGACGGGTGACTTCGCCCGCGGCGGAGCTATGCGGGTTTCCTGGCCAGGAAGCAGTACAGAGGCGTGAAGATCCCGGCCCTGCCGCCGCTGATATAGGCCTCGGCCGATCGATTCATGAGTCCGACGACCCTGGCCGAACCGCGAGGGAGGACTCGCACGACCTCTGCCGCCTTGGACGCCCCCACGAGGGCCTTGCGGACCCTGGGAACGCGCATGATCCCGCTCCCCCACTTCCCGTAGCGACCTGCCATGGGCGCGTACCAAGAGACTGTGCAACCGTCGCTGTTGCTTCTGTCGGAGCCCTCGAGGACCTCGAATCCCGCCGATTCGAGCGCCAGGTTCACCTCGGCGAAGCCGGGGATCTCCTTCAGTGCGATGTGGAGCATGAGATCCTGCTTGATGGATCGATGCTCGGCGGACGCCGGATCGAAGTCGTCGGTCATGCACATCTCCTGGCCCCAGAACAAGGCCCCGGGTTTCAGGATGCGGAAGATCTCTGCGTATGCCTTCGCCCTGCTCGGAGTATGGCATGTCGACTCGATGGCATAACCCCTGTCGAATGAGCCTTCCCCAATGCTGCTCATGTCCATGATGTTGCACTTGCGACAGTCGATCACCCGATCCAGGCCGGCTTCGCGATTGCGGAGTCTCGCCTGCTCGAGCTGGTGCTCGTTGTTGTTGATGCCGACGACCCGTACATCGGCCTCTGTTGCAACGCGCCGCATCAGTGCGCCGAATCCACATCCGATGTCGACGACATCCATGCCCGGTTCCAGCCTCAGTTTGGCGATCATCGCCCGCTGGTGACGGGAAATGGCGTGCTCCAGCGTCTCCTTCGGCGCCAGGGGCGCGAATTGCAGAGCCTCACCCCACCCGAGTTCCATGAACTGGTTGCAGAGGTCGTAGAACTCGTTGACCGTGTCGGTGTGGTCGTATTCCGAGGAATCCGCGTCGGCGGCAGCAGACCTGTCGACCCATCGTTCGAAGTCGGAGACACGACCCGGGACGTCCGAGCCCCGGTGTGCAGCCCGTACGGTCCCTGTGAACCGGCGGAGCGCCATCACCGACCTAGTCGGCGGGCCCGATCCCCGGCCGCGTCCGGCATGGCCGACCCGGTCCGGCCGTCAGGTGCCCGGCCACCCGCAACGGCTCCAACGTCCGCCGCCCGTCTCACTCCCAACTCCGGGACCTCAACCGGACGTTCTGCGACTGTCACCTCGACGGGCCTCCTGGATCGGTGGTAGGTGGCTCGACGACGCGCCGCGGCAGTGGACGGTGGCGGTTGAGAACCTGCTGGACGGATCACCATATCCGGCCACATAGCGTTACTAGCGCTGTCCACCGATCCCCCGCGTGCCGGTATTCTTCGCGAGGGATGCCAACGATGTCAACCCGGCCCACCGAGCCCGCCAACACCTCGTCGCCGCCCCCGTTCCCCGAGGGCTGGTATTTCCTCGCAAGCCGACGAGCCGTGGAGAAGGCAAGGCTCATACAGAAGACCTGGATGGGCGAGAGCATCATCATCTGGTGCGATCACGACGGACGTATCTGCGTGGCCGAGTCCCATTGCCCCCACCTTGGCGCGGATCTGGGGCCTGAAGCGGGGGGGCGTGTCCGCGACGGCCGGCTCGTTTGCCCGTTCCACGGTTTCGAGTACGACACGGGGGGACAGTGCGTCGCCACGCCGTTCTCCGCCCCTCCCAGGGCCACGAGGTTGCGGGTCTTCGAGACGACGGAAGTCCTCGGCCTCATCTTCGCCTGGTGGGGGACGGGGGGAAGGGCGCCGCAATGGGACCTGCTCCTCGGCCCGCTGGACCAGACCGGCTGGAGCGCCCTCAGTGTCCAGACCCTGCGCTTTCCGGGTCATCCGCAGGAGACGGCCGAGAACGCCGTGGACCTGGCCCACTTCCGCTACGTCCACGGCTATCACAAAGTGGATCGCCTCGAGCCGGTGTTGGTGGACGGGCACTATCTCCAGAGCCGGTTCGACTTCGCGAGCATCCGCAGGATCGCAGGACTCGCCGTCTCCACGCTCGAGTTCACAGCCACCACCCACGTTCACGGGCTCGGCTGCTCGTTCGTGGAGGTCCGCGAGCACACGATCCCCTTCGACATGCGCTTCTGGGTACTGGCGACGCCCGTCGACGGAAGGCTCATCGACGTGTCGCTGGCCACGCAGGTGGGGGAGCTGCGCGGCCTGCGCCGCCGGGTCGCAGGCCTGGGGTTCCTCCCGCTCCCCCTGCGCGCGCCGGTCATGAACAGGATCCTGGCGCGGATGCAGAAGCGGGACGTTCTGCAGGATGTGACGATCTGGAGCCGCAAGAAGCACCGAACTCGTCCCCGCCTGGCCCGGTCAGACGGCGAGATCATGCAGTTCCGGGCCTACTGCCGCCAGTTCTACCCCGACCCGACCGGTGACAGCCACAACGACAAGGGTGACCACGAGGCCCGCGAGAAGGCCCGCGAGAAGGCCCGCGAGGCCCAGCGGCAGTAGCCGGACCTGCCCATAGTACGCGTTATGGTGCAGACGACCGGCTCCGGGGCGTGTACCGGAGCACCAATGGGCATCAGGTACAGTCGTACGCCATGAGCCGCCTGCTCGACAGGTTCAGCCGGCTGGTCACGGCCCGCCCGTGGATCACCGTCGGTGTCCTCGTCCTCGTCACCGTCGTGCTGGCCATGGGGGCGACGCGACGGGCGCCGCCGACGGAGGGCGCGTCGGTGGCGCTGCTCCCGCCCGGGAACGCCGTCGCCGAAGCGGTGGCCGACATCGACGATCTCTTCGGGGATCACAGCGACGTGAATCTCGTGACGCTGCTCTTCCGCGGCGAGGTGCTCACACCCGGCGGGCTCTCCCAGATGGACGCCCTCCTCGACGACATCCTCGCCGAGCCGGGTGTGGCGCCGCTGCTGGCGCCGTCCGATCCGATCGTGGCGCCCAGCTCGCTGGTGGGGTTCGTACTCGGCACCGACGACTTCGCGTCGATCACACAGGCGGAGATCGACTCGGTGCACGGCGTGCCGGAGATCGCTGCGGCGCTCGACGCCATGACCGGCGACGACACGGACGGCACGCCGGTCGGGATCGCCAACATCCGCCTGCTCGACACGGGCGACGAACGAGTCGCCGACATCGAACGGCGGATCGACGATCTGGCGTTGGCGTCCGAGGGCCCGCTGCGGGTGACCAGCGTGTCGCCTGCGGTCGTCGAGGACGAGTACAGGGAGGCCACCGAGTCGGGGATGGTGCCGCTGATCGGGATCGCGCTGCTGCTGATCGCTGCGCTGATCCTGCTCTTCATGCGCACGTTCTCGGATCTGCTGCTCACACTGGCGGGGCTTCTGTTCTCGGTGATCTGGATCGTCGGGGCCGAGGGCTGGCTCGGGCCGGAGGCGCTGGGGTGGATCGGGCCGCCCAGCTCGCTCTCGACGATGGTGCCGATCATCATGATCAGCCTCACGGTGGACTACGCCATCCAGGCCGTCTCGCACTACCGCGAGCAGCGCACCGAGGGCCTGCCCGTGCTGCAGGCGATCCGGACGGGTCTGCGAAACGTCGCCGTACCGCTGGTGCTGGCCGCCGTCACGACGATCGCCAGCTTCCTGGCGAACCTGTTCTCCCCGATCTCGACGATCGTCGACTTCGGCATCGTGGCGGGCCTCGGGGCCGGAGTCGCCATGTCGCTGGTGTTCGCCT
>JAPPKQ010000019.1:0-4162 GCA_028819945.1 bacterium
GGCCGACGTGCGCGCCGCGCTCGCCGGCGAGTTGGTGCCCGGCGAGCGGCTGGCCCGCTGGGCGCACGCCGCCTCGGGTGCCGGCGATCCGCTCGCGCCCGAGCCGGTGACCGAGTCCTACGTGAAGTTCGACAACGAGATCTCCTCAGTGACGGTGATCGAGGTGGCGGCGCCGGACAGCCTCGGCCTGCTCCACTGGATCACCGAGGCGCTGGTGCGCTCGGGCCTGCACATCGAGCAGGCGAAGGTGCAGACCCTGGGTGACCACGTCGTGGACTCCTTCTACGTGCACGACGGCAGCGGCGGCAGGATCACCGACCCGGAGCGGCTCGAGCGGATCGCCGCGGCGGTGCGCGAGGCGGCGGGGATCGCGCCGGCGCCATGACGGGGCGATGACGGCCCCGCCGCCGGGCGGCCCCGCAGGCGGATCCCCCGAGGGTGCCGGCAGCCCGCACGGCGACGCCATCGACGAGCTGGAGTTGCTGCGCTGGAGCGAGGCCCTGGCGGGTATCGCCCGCACCGGCCTGGGATTCACCGACAGCCACTACGAGCGCGAGCGCTTCGAGGAGGTGCTGGCCGTGGCCGCCGACATCGCCGCCGCGGCGGGCCGCTGCCACGACCCCGCCACCCGGATCACCGAGTGGATCGCCGCGGTGGGCAAGGGCGTGCCCGGCTACGTCACCCCGAAGGTGGCCGTGGGGGCGGTCGTCAGCGACGACGAGGACAGGGTGCTGCTGATCCGCCGGGCGGACTCGGGGTACTGGCTGTACCCCACCGGCTGGGCCGACGTGGGCTACTCGTCCTCGGAGATCGCGGTCAAGGAGGTGGCCGAGGAGACCGGCATCGACTGCGAGCCGGTCCGGCTCATCGCGGTGCTCGACAGCATGCGCCACGGCTTCACGTCGGTGCCCACCTATTCCCTGGTGTACCACTGCCGGGCGCTGGGCGGGGAGCTGCGCGCCCACCCGGTGGAGTGCACCGGCGTGGGGTTCTTCTCACAGGACGACCTGCCGTCCCCGCTCGCAGGACCCGACATCTGGGTGGAGCACGCCTTCAGTTCGGTGCGCGGCGAGGCTTCCGGCGTGCTGTTCGACCCTCCACGGGAGCCGCTCTGGCGCACCGAAGGCTGAGGCGCTGCAAGGACTCTCAGTCGCAATTGAAGTAGTGGGCGATGGCCATTGCCTATCGACTGCTCCAAATGCATACGGTTTGCGACCGACTTGGTATGCGCAGGAACTATGATGGCTCCCGCACCGCCGACTCGAAGAAGAAGGGATCGTTATGTCCAACCTCAAGAAGTCTGCGCGCCTCCCGTTCTCTCTGTTCGCAGCGCTGCTGTGCGTCGTGCTCGTGGCCGCCGCCTGCGGCGACGGGGACGAGGCCGTCACGGCGCCGACTGCGACCACCGCGGCGGAGACGCCGGCTGCGACAGATGAGCCGTCCGGGACCGAGGAGCCCGGGCCCGCCGAGGACATGACCCATCTGGGCGACGGCTCGCTCGGTGAGGTGCGCGTCGAGGCGGGCGACGCCATCCAGGTCCGCTCGCTGAACGCCATCACAGGTGACAACGCGAACTTCGGTCTGCCGATCGAGCGGGCCGTGGTTCTGGCGATCGAGGACTACGGCCGGATCAAGGGATTCGACGTGGATCTAGGCACGACGCTCGACGATCTCTGCTCCAACGACGGCGGTCAGGCGGCGGCGCAGACCGTCGTGGCCGACACCGACGTGATCGGCGTTATCGGCACGTCGTGCTCCGGTGCGGCGGTGGCAGCGGCGCCGCTCATCACCGCGGCGGGCATGGTGCTCATCTCCGGCGGCAACACCTCGCCGGCGCTCACCTCGGATCTGGCGGGCACAGCGGGACCCAACTACAGCGTGGGCTACTACCGCACGGCGCACAACGACCTGTTCCAGGGCGAGGCGATGGCTGAGTTCGTGTTCAACGAGTTGGGGATCGATTCAGCAGCGGCCATTCACGACGGCGACCCCTACACGCAGGGTCTCGCCCAGGCGTTCACCGACGCTTACGCGAAACTCGGCGGCACGGTGACCGGGTTCTCGGCGGTCAACAAGGACGACACCGACATGGTGCCGGTGCTGACCGAGATCGCCGCGGGAACCCCGGGCGCGCTGTTCTTCCCGATCTTCCAGCCAGCAGCGGACTTCATCGCCGATCAGGCACCGGGGGTGGCCGGGTTGGAGGAAACGGTGCTGATGGCGGCCGACGGCGTTCTGACCACCAACTACCTGTCGCTTCCACAGACCGTCGGCATGTACTTCTCCGGGCCCGATCAGCGGTTCGGCGACAACACGAACCAGAGCACAGGCAAGACGGCCAACGACTTCCTGGCCGCCTACGAGGCCGCCTACGGGGAGCGGCCGGGATCGGCGTTCTGGGGACACGGCTACGACGCCACGACGCTGCTGCTCGAAGCCATCGACGCCGCCTCCTACATGGACGGCGACGCCTTGGTGGTCGACCGCGCGGGCGTGCGCGAGTTCCTCGACAATGTCGAGGGCTACAGCGGCCTCATCGGCACGATCAACTGCGACAACTTCGGCGATTGCGGCTCCTCTCGCATCACCGTGATCCAGAACATCGGTGGCGAGGAGAACGCCGAGGCGAGCCTCGACAACGTGGTCTTCTCGTTCTCGCCGCTGGGCTCGGCCGCCGAGGCCGGATCGATCCCGCCCATCGAGCTGGAGACGCCGTTCGGCGACGGCTCCCTGGGCGTCGTGCGCGTCGAGGCGGGCGACGCGGTGCAGATCCGCTCGCTGAACGCCATCACCGGTGACAGTGCGAACTTCGGTCTGCCGATCGAGCGTGCGGTGGTGCTGGCGATCGAGGACTACGGCCAGGTGCGCGGCTTCGACGTGGACCTCGGCGCGACGCTGGACGATCTCTGCTCCAACGACGGCGGCCAGGCGGCGGCGCAGACCATCGTGGCCGACAGCGACGTGATGGGCGTGATCGGCACGTCGTGCTCGGGCGCGGCGGTGGCGGCGGCGCCGCTGGTCACCGCGGCGGGCATGACGATGATCTCCGGCGGCAACACCAGCCCGGCGCTCACCTCGGACTTGGCGGGCACGGCAGGGCCGAACTACAGCGTGGGCTACTACCGCACCGCCCACAACGACCTGTTCCAGGGCGCGGCGATGGCGCTGTTCGTGTACAACGAGTTGGGGATCGGCACCGCCGCGGCGATCCACGACGGCGACCCCTACACCCAGGGTCTCGCTCAGGCATTCACCGACGCCTTCGCCGATCTCGGCGGCACGGTGACCGGGTTCTCGGCGGTCAACAAGGACGACACCGACATGGTGCCGGTGCTGACCGAGATCGCCGCGGGTACCCCGGGCGCGTTGTTCTTCCCGATCTTCCAGCCGGCGGCGGACTTCATCGCGGATCAGGCGCCGGGCGTGCCGGGGCTGGAGGACACGGTGCTGATGGCGGCCGACGGCGTGCTGACCACCAACTACCTGTCGTTGCCGCAGACCGTCGGGATGTACTTCTCCGGGCCGGACCAGCGCTTCGGCGACAATGTGAACCAGAGCACCGGCAAGTCGGCGGTCGACTTCCTGGCCGCCTACGAGGCTGCCTACGGCGATCGGCCGGGGTCGGCGTTCTGGGCGCACGGCTACGACGCCACGACGCTGCTGCTCGACGCCATCGTGGCCGCCTCCTGGCTGGACGGCGACACGCTGGTCGTTGACCGCCAGGGCGTGCGCGACTACCTGAACCAGCTCAGGGGTTACAGCGGCTTGATCGGCACCATCAACTGCGACGACTTCGGCGACTGCGGCTCCTCCCGTATCACGGTGATTCAGAACATCGGCGGCGCGGAGAACGCCGAGGCCAGCATCGGCAACGTGGTCTTCTCCTACGCCCCGTAGACGGGCAGAGCCGGAAACCAACAACGACTGAGCACTCGCGCCTACTGTTGTAGACCGTGAGGCAGCCCAGTGGTCGGTAAGTGGGCGCCCCGCACCGGGGCGCCCCGCACCGGTGTCGACCAATTCCTGACGGTCCTGCGCGTCTTCGCGGTCGGGCTGGTCCTCGTCGGCCTCGGGGCGTTCATCGCCCAGGAGATCAGCACCGACAACGCCTTCGCCCGCTGGGCCAATCCCGACGCCACCGGCCTCACCGGCGCCCAGTTCC
>JAPPKQ010000019.1:4172-7756 GCA_028819945.1 bacterium
ATGGTCTACGGCGTGCTGGGGTTCATCAACTTCGCCCACGGCGAGGTGTTCATGATGGGCGCCATGACCGGCATGATCACCTCCAACAAGCTGGCCGACGCGGGCCTGTGGGACAGCAACTTCATCGGCTCGTTGGCGCTGGTGATGTTCGGGTCGATCCTCGTCTCGATGTTCCTGGCGGTGGTCATGGAGCGGCTCGCCTACCGGCCGCTGCGGGGCGCGCCCCGGCTCATACCGCTCATCACCTCGATCGGGGTGTCGTTCTTCATCCAGAACATGTCGATCGTGCTGTTCGGCCCGGCCAGCAAGTCGTACCCGAGGAGGCCCGACTGGCTGCGGGACAAGCACACCTTCCTCGAGATCGAGGGCGCCAGGATCATGGTCATCGTGGCCGCGGCGGTCTCGATGATCGCCCTCTGGTACCTCGTGGAGCGCACCAAGGTCGGCAAGGCGATGCGGGCGGTGGCCGAGGACTCCGAGATCGCCGCCCTCATGGGCATCGACGTGAACAAGACCATCGTGAAGGTGTTCGCCGTGGGGGGCGCCTTCGCCGGCATGGCGGGCATCCTCTGGGGGGTCCTGTTCGGCAGCGTCATCCACAACACCGGGTTCCTGCCCGGCATCAAGGCCTTCAGCGCGGCGGTGGTGGGCGGCATCGGCAACCTGGGCGGGGCCATGGTCGGCGGCCTGTTCATCGGCATCGCCGAGTCGGTGGGGCCGCTTCTGGTGCTGGAACCGCTCGGCGTCAGCGGGGTGTCGCAGCTGCGCGACGCCGTGGCCTTCGCCATGCTGATCGCCGTCTTGCTGCTGCGGCCCAGCGGCATCTTCGGCGAGCGGCTGCGGGCCGAGGACCGGACATGACCGCCACCGAGACGCGCCCCGGGTCCGAGGAGGAGTTCGCCCCGCCGCGCCGCGTCCGCGACCTGGACTGGCGCCGGCTGCTGCGCCTCGGCGGGGTGGCCGCCTTCGTGCAGATGTTCATCTCGCTGACGGCCATGCCGGTGCGTCTCGACGAGCGCTCGGTGATCGAGTCGGTGCTCAGCCTCGGCTTCGTGTTCATCGGGGCCATCCCCATCGTGGCGGGCAACCGCCTGAGCCGCCAGGTGAAGCTGGAGGGCGTCGCGGTCCACCGGGCCGGGCGGTACGAGTTGGTCGGCGGCGCGCTGGTCGGGACGTTGGCGGGCGCGGGCCTGTCGCTGCTGGTGATGCTCATCACCCACTTCGACCTCCGCGAACCGCTGGTGAACTGGAGCCCGCAACTGCGGGACCTGCTCTCGTTCAACCGCGGGCCGGTCTTCGGGACGCTGATCTGGCTCGGCATCGGCGCCGCCGGGGGCCTCATCGGGGGCGGTCTGCGGCTGCTGGGGGCCCGCTGGCGCCGGACGCTGCTGATGATGGCCACGACGGTCGTGCTGGCCTCGATCCTCGAGCAGCTGGTCGTCGACCTCGTGAGCGGCGTCGGGCTGGAGCCGGTGGCCGAATGGTTCTACGCCCGCCGCGGCGGCCTCACGCAGGCGGGCGCCGGGGTGACCGCGGCCATCGCCGGCGTGACGACGTTCTTCGGCCGCGGCCGCATGAAGGCCGCCCGCGAGCGGATCAAGACCCTCGACGGCCCGGCGCGCACGAGGGCCAACGCCGGGATGATCCTGCTGACCGCGGCGATCCTGATCGTCGTGCCGCTTCTCGTCGGCAGCCTCACCAACGAGCTGCTGGCCAACGTCGGCCTCTTCGTGCTGCTGGCGCTGGGGCTGAACATCGTCGTCGGCCTCGCCGGAATCCTCGACTTGGGCTACGTCGCCTTCTTCGCCGTCGGCAGCTACACGGCCGCGGTGCTCACCGCCGCCACCTCGCCCCGGATCAACCCCGAGTTCCCCTGGTTCGTGGCTCTGATCTTCGTGGTCGTCATCACCGGGCTGGTGGGGCTGTTCATCGGGGCGCCGGTCATCCGCATGCGCGGCGACTACCTGGCCATCGTCACCCTCGGGTTCGGCGAGATCATTCGGCTGCTGTTCCTGTCGGACTGGCTCTCGGGATGGTTCGGCGGCTCCCAGGGCATCACCGCCATCGGCGGGGTGGAGATCTTCGGCCTCACCACCATCGACGGCACCAACCCGCGCAACATCTTCTACCTGGTCCTGGTGTTCTGCGCCATCGCCATCTACGTGTCGTGGCGCCTGGAACGCTCGCGTCTGGGGCGCGCCTGGATGGCGGTGCGCGAGGACGAGACCGTGGCCGAGGCCATGGGCATCAACACCGTCAACGTCAAGCTGCTGGCCTTCGTGGTGGGCGCCATCCTGGGTTCCTTCAGCGGCGCCATATTCGCCAACAAGGTGGGCTCGGTGTTCCCTTCCAGCTTCCTGATCCTGGTGTCGATGGTCATCCTGGTGGTGGTGATCTTCGGGGGCATGGGCAGCATCGTCGGCGTCATCGCCGGCGCGGCGCTTCTCATCGGCGTGCTGGGCGGGCCGAAACAGCCCGGCCTGCTGCAGGAGTTCTCCGAGTTCAAGCTGCTGATCTACGGCGCCCTGCTGGTGTGGATGATGCTGGCCCGGCCCGAGGGGCTCATTCCCAGCGCCCGGCGCTCGCGCGAGCTGCACCAGGAGGAGTTCCTGCAGGACGCCTGGCTCCGGGGCGAGGTCGAAAGCGATGACGACAACGGCGACGGCGGCGACGCCGGCACCGCACCGCCCGGAGAGGCGCGGACGTGAGCCGCAGCGAACCCTTGCTGGCGATCCGCGACCTGGACGTCGCCTTCGGCGGCCTCAAGGCCGTGAACGGCTTGAGCATCGAGGTCTACGAGGGCGAGATCGTCTCGGTCATCGGCCCCAACGGCGCCGGCAAGACCACACTGTTCAACGCCATCTCCGCCATGGTTCCCATCACCTCCGGCGACGTCCTCTTCGAGGGTTCGTCGCTGCTGGGCCTCGACCCCAACCAGGTGACCGCCCGGGGCATCGCCCGCACCTTCCAGAACGTGCGGCTGTTCACCAACATGACCATCCTCGAGAACGTCATGGTCGCCCAGCACTGCCGCACGAAGCGGGGTGCCTGGGGGGCGCTGTTCTACACGCGGGCCTTCCGGAGCGAGGAGGCCGAGATCAGAGCCTGGGGGGAGAAGGTCCTCGGCTTCTTCGGCAGCCGCCTCGTGGGATTCCGGCTCAACCAGCCCGCCTCGGTGCTGTCCTACGCCAACCGCCGCCGCTTGGAGATCGCCCGGGCCATGGCCACCCGACCCAAGCTCCTGCTCCTCGACGAGCCGGTGGCCGGCATGAACCCCGTGGAGTCCGCCGAGCTGACCCGGCTGATCGGCAGGCTGCGGGACGAGTGGGGTTTCGCCATCGTGTTCATCGAGCACGACATGTCGGTGGTGCGGGACGTGTCCGACCGGGTCATCGTGCTGAACCACGGCGAGCTTCTCACCGAGGGCCTCTACGCCGACGTCTCGATGGACCCCCGGGTGATCGAGGCCTACCTGGGCCAGGACACCATCATCGAGGACGCGACCAAGTCATGAGCGACTCGACTCCTTCCGCCACCCCGCTGCCTGTCATTCCGGCGGAGGCCGGAATCCAGTCGCGCGGTGA
>JAPPKQ010000019.1:7856-10427 GCA_028819945.1 bacterium
GCGGACCGCCCGTCATGAGCGCCGCCACCCCGCTGCTGGAGATGCGGCAGGTGAACACGCACTACGGGGCGGTGCACGCCCTCAAGGACGTGAACTTGGCGATCTACCCCGGCGAGATGGTGTGCCTGCTCGGCGGCAACGCCAGCGGCAAGTCCACCACCCTGAAGACCCTGCTGGGCATGGTGAAACCCACCACCGGGCAGGTGGTGCTGGACGGCGAGGTCGTGAACGACCGCTCCACCGCCTACCGGGTGGAGCGCGGCGTCACCATGGTGCCGGAGAACCGCCGGCTGTTCCAGCGGCTCACGGTGCGCGAGAACCTGCAGCTCGGGGCCTACCTGCGCAACGACAACGACGGCATCGCCTCGGACATGGAGTGGGTGTTCGAGCTGTTCCCCCGCGTGAAGGAGCGCCTCAGCCAGAAGTCGGGGACCCTGTCGGGCGGCGAGCAGCAGATGGTGGCGATCGGCCGGGCGCTCATGTCCCGGCCCAAGGTGTTGCTGATGGACGAGCCCTCCATGGGGCTGGCGCCGGCCCTGGTGAAGCAGAACTTCGACCTCATCGAGCAGATCCACGAGGCCGGCCTGACCATCTTCATGGTGGAGCAGAACGCCAACATGGCGCTCTCCATCGCCGACCGCGGCTGGGTCCTGCAGACCGGCCGCGTCGTCCTCGACGACACAGCCGAGAACCTGCTCCAACACCCCGACCTGAGAGCCTCCTACCTCGGCGAGGCCTAGCCCGCGTCTGCCTGGTCGGGGCCGTAGTGGTCTGAAATAGGTTGTGGTATCACGTACCCGTTCGCAGAATAGAAGCGCCGCACCCCTCTGCGCTCTGCCAACGACGACAAAGGGGGGTGCGGCACCTTCGGTCTGTGACCGTCTTGGACGATACAGATCCGGGTGCCCGTCCGCAAGCTCCGACGCGGGTCGCGGCGGTCAGGATTGGTCGCGGAGGAACTTCTCGACTTCCTGGACGAGGCGCTCGGGGTCGTCCGGGTCGACGTCGGGGCTGTTGTCGAAGGCCTGCTCGAGTTCGGCGACGTAGGTCTGGGCGTCGTCGTCGCTGCTGACGAGCTCGTCCACCTCCTGCTCGTACACCAGCGACTGGTGATGCAGGTCGCCCGTCTCCACGTCGGTGCCCAGCAGTCCGGCGACCTGCTCGGTGAGCGCCAGGGTCGCCTTCGGCGACGGGTTGCCGGCCGCGTAGGCGGGAACCGACGCCCACAGCGACGCCGAGGCGACGCCGGCCTGGCGGCAGGCCACGCCCAGCACGCCGACGATGCCGGTGGGGCCCTCGTAGCTCGAGCTGCGCAACCGCATGCGCTCGGCCAGCTGCGCATCGTCGGTGGAGCCGTAGATCGACACCGGGCGGGTGTGCGGCACGTCGGCCAGCAGGGCCCCGAGGGTGACGACGAGCCGCGCCTCGAGGTGCGTGGCGACACCCAGCACGTGCCGGCAGAACGACCCCCAGCGGAAGTGCGGCTCGATCCCCTCGAGGATGACCACGTCGGTCTCGCTGCCGGGCACCCGGCCGGCCGAGAAGCGGTTCGTGGGCCAGGTGAGCCTCCGCCGGCCGTCATCGTCGAGGTGCACCAGCGGGCGGGCAACGGTGAAGTCGAAGAACTCCTCGGGGTCCAGCTCGGCGAAGGCGGTGGTGCGCCACTGCTGCGCCAGGTGCTTGGCCGCGCTGGTGGCCGCGTCGCCGGCGTCGTTCCAGCCGCGGAAGGCGGCCAGCACCACGGGCCGCTCGAGGCGCGGGCGCCTCGTCCACCGGAGTTCGGCGAGTTCGGGTGTGGGTGACTGCGACAGCGATTCGTCCACGGCCGCGACCCTACCGCCGACCGAGCCGCCCGCAGAATCCGCCGCCTCCGGTTGTTTGCGGATGTCCCCTCGGTTGTTTGCGGATGTCCGGGCGGCGCTGCCGGTGGCGCTCCGGTGGCCTCCGAGAATGGCCGCCTATGGCGTCCACCGGCATCCCCGCCCTCGATCCCGACCGTCATTCCGGCGAAGGCCGGAATCCAGCCGGGCGGGTGCCCGGTGATCAGGAGGTTCGGACCTATCCTCGGAGTGTGGCACTGCGCGGTTTGGAGATCCACGAGGCTGGCGTGTGTGACGGCGAGGTGGTGGCGGCCGTGCAGGGGTTGGTGCCCCAACTGTCGACGTCGGCGGCGGTGCCGTCGCCCGCCCAAGTGGCCGAGCTGTGCGCGGCGGAGGCGACGGTGCTGCTGCTGGCACGCCTCGACGGTGCGATCGTGGGGATGCTCGTGCTGGTGCTGTTCCGGCTGCCGACGGGGATGCGGGCGTGGATCGAGGACGTCGTGGTGGAGAGCGCCGTGCGCGGCGGCGGCGTCGGCGAGGGGCTCACCCAAGAGGCTCTGCGCCGGGCCTCTGCGGCCGGCGCGGTGACCGTCGACCTCACCTCGCGCCCCAGCCGGGCCGCGGCGGTGCGCCTCTACGAGCGCATGGGCTTCGAGCGCCGCGAGACGGGCGTCTACCCCAGGCGCGGCGGTTGGGGATTAGCGCCCGGGCCGCGCTGCGGTACGAGATAAAACCGGCCCAAGACCTGGTG